>JABMPV010000189.1 GCA_013202595.1 bacterium | reverse complement strand
CCCCTGCCTCGCCCTGAACATCGCCAACGTTCCTGGCCAGAGCACTAGAGCCCACCGTCACGGACTCGCCGGCTACCGCCTTCCGGATCCGATCGCCAGGGCGATCTCATCTCGATGCTCGACGTCGTGCTCGGCCATCGTCTCGATCAGGTAGGCAACGGTGCCGCTCTCATCTCCCCAGGGATACACGAGATCACCCGGAAAGAACTCAGGCGGGATCTGCCTGACGGCAGCCACGAATTCCTCACGCGCCAACTTCCATTCGTCGTAGATCTGCTCTGACGTCAGCTCTCTCTGCCTGAGGACATCGCGCGCGTTGAATGCGTCCTCGTCGTAGTCGGGAATCACGTACTCCCCACCATCCCGGTAGGCACGCAGAGTCCGTGCCACCACCCGATCCCAGGTTCCGATGTGCCCGAGGACATCGCGAATCTGCCACGCCGAGTCCGCATGGACCTCGATCTCCAGATCGACTGCATCAACCACCGAGCCAATCGATTCATGGGTTTCTATCAACAACTCGGCCAGACGCCCACTCTCATCGGGTTCCATGATCGATCACCTCTTCTCAGAGTCGTCCGTCCTGCACTGTGGGATTCCGCGACTCGTCGCCGCTGGTCTCTGCAATCGGCTCGACCAGTGTGATCGGGCGAGCCGATCGAGAGCTTCACATCGGCACCAGGTCCTTGATGACCTGTACGGCCGACGCCGCATCGGAGCCGTAGCCATCGGCTCCGATCTGCATCGCATAGTCCCGGGTCACCGGCGCTCCGCCCACAACTGGACATGAGCCCTGATCAGCTGGCACTGGATGTCATTCACACGGTCGGCCCGCGCGGCCACTACCTCAGAGAGCGGCACACCCGAAGCCATTTCCGCGACCTGGGATTCTCTGACGTCGTGCACATCCCCCAGAAGGGGGGCAGCTACCGGGATGCGATCGAGGTGACTCGGGAGAAGACCGATTGGATTCTGGAGAACCACCATCCGGAGCCGCTGAGCGAGTCTCAGCAGACCGAACTGGCCCGCATCCTCGAAGCTGCAGAGAGCGAGCTGTGCTGACGGCCCGGAGACGACGTCTCGGCGGCGACCCCTCTACCGCATCAGCTTCCACATGCCCTTGGCCAGGCGGGATTCCTTGCCCGACCGTCCCTCGGAGCGGTCAGCTGCACCCATGACCTTGAAAGCGCCGTTGATCGCCAGCCAGCGAAGCGGTTCGGGCTCCCAGCGGCGGGAGTGATGCCCCACCCAGGGAAGATCCACCCGTGGCGAGTCGGTCTCGGTGATGAGTTCGGCAAGCGTCCGCCCTGCCAGGTTGGCCGGCGAGACGCCTTCTCCGACATATCCGCCCGCCCACGCCAGACCACTGGCCCTGTCGATTCCCAGCGAGGGGAACCAGTCACGGGGCACACCGAGCACGCCTCCCCAATGGTGGGTGATGCCGACGCCCTCGATCATCGGTAGCAGTTCGGTGAGGGTCGCAACGATCTTGTCGTGAACACCGGATCTCCGCTCGATCGACGGGTCGATCTTCGAACCAAACCCGTACGGCGCTCCCCTTCCGCCGAAGGCGATGCGGCCATCGCCGGTGCGCTGGCCGTAGATCACCATGTGCCGATCGTCGGCGAAGGTCTGCCGGTTGGCGAGGCCGATCTCCTCCCACCTCGCATCGGACAGCGGTTCTGTGGCCACCATCAGGGAGTACAGCGGCGTCAGCGTGCGGGCGTGGCCGTCGAGCGACCCCGTGTATCCCTCCAGCGCCCGCACGATGACATCGGCTTCGACGATGCCTCGATCGGTCGTCACCTTGCCCGATTCGATTGCGGTGGCGGCGGTCTGCTCGACGATGGTGCCGCCGAGGAGCTCCACAGCCTCGCCCAGGCCCCGGACGAGGCGGGCCGGGTCCAGCGCAGCCGTGTGGGCGTAGAACAGGCCGCCGATGACCCCCGTGGCGTTCAGGTGGGTCCTCGCCTCATCTACATCGAGCATGCGGAGGTCGTCGTCGGTGAGACCGAATCCCTTCTGGAGATGCTCCACCTCGTCGCGCTGGCGACTCAGATGCGCCTCGTTGCGCGCCAGGCGGACGGTCCCGCCCTTTGCGAACGAACAGTCGATGCCCTCGCTCTCGGAAACTCGCCCCACCTCGTCGACGGAGTCGAAGACTGCCCGGAGGAGTCGCCGGGCGGCTTCGTTGCCTGCAATCGTCTCATGGCGATCCGGACCGGCAGCCAACTCGCCGACACACCAACCGCCGTTGCGCCCCGAGGCACCGAATCCGACGATCTCCTTCTCGATGACCATGACCCTCAGGGCAGGATCGAGTTGGAGCAGGTAGTAGGCCGTCCAGAGACCCGTGTAGCCGCCGCCGACGATGGCGACGTCCACCCTGGTGTCCCCTGCCAGAGCAGGCCTGGGGTCGAGTGACCCGGGGAGTTGATCCAGCCAGAGCGACCGGCTCCTGTAGCGATCGGCGAGATTGTCGTCAGCAGCCATGTCGGCGCTCGTCCTTTCTCATCGAGCCGGGCAGAACCGCCGGCATCACGAATCGAACCCCACACCGAAGCGGTCCAGCAGTGTCAGCCACAGGCCCCGCTTCCCTTCGTTGGCATCTGTCCGCTGAATCGCCTTCCTCGTGAGTTGGACGCCGGCCCACCTGAACGGCTCCGGTGGAAACGGGAACGGCTTCTTGCGGACCATCTCGAGTTCGGTGCGCTCGGTGGCCTGCCCGAAGACGAGGTCGAGGGCCACCCTGGCACCGAATCTGCTCGCTCCCACACCGAGGCCCGTGTACCCGGCGACCCAGGTGAGCCGCCCGTCGAGAGAGGTTCCCCATGTGGCCGTGAACTTGGTCGTGGTCGCCACAGGCCCTCCCCAGCGATGGGTGAAACGCAGGCCCTCGAGCTGAGGGAACGTCTCGAAGAAGTGCCCCGCGAGCATGCTGTGGGTATCGTCGCTCTGATCGTGCTTCGGATCGAGTCCGTTGTTGAAGTGGTATGTGGCGTCGTAGCCGCCCCAGAGGATGCGGTCGTCCTCGCTGAGGCGGTAGTAGTGGAACTGGTTTGAGACGTCCCCGATCCCGTCGCGCTCGAGCCACCCGACCGTCGCCAACTGCTCTGCGCTCAGCGGCTCCGTCATGAGGACGTGGTCGTAGACGGGGATGGTGTAGCGCCGGGGACGGCGAACCGGTCCCGGGTAGGCGTTGATCGCCATCACCGCCCGCTCCGTCGCGACCGAACCGCCCGACGTCGTGACCTTCAGGCCACTTCCCTCGCGCTCCACCCCCACGACGGGTGAGTTCTCGTACACGGAAGCGCCGAGCGCTTCGGCTGCGGCGCGCAGTCCCCAGCACAGGCGGGCCGGATCGGCCAGCGCGATGTCATTGTGCCGGACGAGTCCTCCCAGGTAGGTCGGGGAGTGAACCCTTGCCTGCATCGCAGGGCCGTCGAGCAGTTCGACATCGTCGCCGTAGCTCTCGTGGATCTCCAGGCTCTCGGCCAGCCCGTCCACGTGCCATTGCTCGGTGGCGACGCCGACTTCTGCCGTACGCCTGTAGTCCGCCTCGATGCCGTAGCGATCGACGGCCTCGTCGATCCCGTCGAGGTTCTCGCGGCCCATCCGGACCAGCGTTGCGATGTCGTCGGGCCAATGCGAGATCCCGTTGTCGAGGCCATGGGTCAGCGAGCCGTCGCAGAACCCGCCGTTGCGCGAACTGGCACCGAAGCCGCACCGCTCGCCTTCGAGCAGGACCACTCTGAGCCCCGGCTGATCCTCGAGAGCCTGGACCGCCGCCCACAGCCCGGTGAGGCCCCCACCGATGATGGTGAGGTCCGCAGTGATCGGGCCCTCCAGCGTCGGAGCAGCCTGCGGAGCGTCGGCACGATCCGACCAGAACACGGCGGGTTTGGCGCCGGCCAGGGCCTGCGCAGCCCAGCTTTCGGTTCCCATCGGGGGCCTCTCTGTCACCTACTCAACCCTTCTACCTGACGTTACCGATGTCGATCACGACCGTCTGAGGATCGGTGAATTCGATGAGGCTCCCCCTCCCCCATCCCGTGTCTGTGCCGGCCGCACCGCCGAAGGGTTGGAAGGTCTCCCAGAAGTCCGTGGACTCATTGATGACGACCGTGCCCGAACGCACCCGGTCTGCGTACCAGAAGGCACGCCGGAGGCTGGACGTGAACACGGCAGCCTGCAGGCCCAGATGGGTGCGGTTGGCTATGGCCACTGCTTCGTCGTCGTCCGCAGCGACGAGGATGGGGAGCACCGGCCCGAACGACTCGTCTCTGGCGACGAGTGCCTGTTCGGGCACCTGGTCGATGACGGTGAACCGGTAGTAGAGGTCCGTCGGGAAGCCTGCTGCCCTCCCGCCGCCGGTGAGGATGGCCGCACCTCGTTCGGCCGCATCGGCGATGTGACGATCCATCTTCGCCGCCGTCGGCTCGTTGTTGAGCGGGCCCATGTTGGTTGCCTCGTCGAACGGATCACCGAGGCGGATGCTCCCGGATGCCTTCAGAACCAGATCGAGGAACTCGTCGTGGACGCTGTCGACGACGATCACCCTCTCCGTGGCACAACACACCTGGCCGGCGTTGTAATAGGCGCCGTACACGGCCAGTTCGGCTGCGGCCTCGAGATTGGCGTCGTCGGTCACAATCGTGGGGCCGTTGCCCGACATCTCCATGATCGACCGCTTGATGCCCATCTGGGAGATGATCCGGCGGCCCGTCTCGGACGACCCGGTGAAGCCGACTGCATCCACGCCGGCGTGAGTGACCAATTGCTCCCCGATCTCACCGGCTCCGGGGATGATCGACACCAGGCCCTTGGGGACACCGGCCGCATCGAACGCCTCGGCGAGGCGAAGCAGGCCCCACGGTGTGAACTCGGGAGGCTTGGCGATCACGGCATTGCCCGTTGCCAGGCCGGGGCCGATGTACTCCAGAGGGATGGTGACGGGGAAGTTCCACGGCGTGATCGCCGCCCACACTCCGACCGGGCGGTTGAAGGTGAACATCCTCTTGTTGCGGTCGGTGGTCGGGATGACCCTTCCTTCGAGGCGCTTGACATCCTCGGCGCTGTTTGTGAAGTACTGGTTCGCTTCCGCGATGTCGGCGACCGACTCGGCGTGATACGGCTTGCCCTGCTCCAGCGTCTGGATCCGGGCGATCTCCGTGACGTCCGACTCGACGGCATCGGCGATCCTATGGAGCAGATCGGCCCGCTCGAACGCCGACCAGTGTCGGTACTCGGCCTGGGCCTCCCGGGCGGCGGCAACCGCTCGGTCGATGTCGGCAGGCGCCGCCAAGGGGACATTTGCGACATGCTCGCCGGTCGCAGGGCTGATCAACTCATGGACCTCATCACCCGTTCCCTCGGTCCACTCTCCGGCCAGGTAGAGCTTCAGATTCTCGACCATTGCACCCCGTTCGGTCGCTCACAATTGCACGCAAATCTACACCGGATGTTCGATCCCATCGAGACGTCCTGAGCCGGCAACCCGGTCGCGTAGGCTCGGATCATTCGCATCGAGAGAAGAAGGGGCAATGGGACTCCAGGGACCGGCTACTGCTGAATGGTTTGAGCGCGGCAAGGCGGCTCTCGTCAACGGCGTCTCGTCGGGATACCGGTACTGGGGCGATGACGACACCATCGTCATCGACCGTGGTGAGGGCGCCCATGTCTACGACATGGACGGGAATCGCTACATCGACTACCACCTGGGATTCGGCCCCATCATCCTCGGCCACGGCCATCCCGGGGTCGCCGCGGCCGTTGCCGAGTCGGCTGCAGCGGGCACGACCTTTGCGATGACGACTGCGCGCGAGATTGAAGCGGCCGAAGCCTTCAGGGGGGCAGTGCCCTGGGTGGACGGCCTCCGGTTCACGAACACCGGTACCGAAGCCACGATGCATGCCATCCGTCTGGCTCGCGCTCACACCGGCAGGGAGTTGGTCGTCAAGTTCGAGGGGGCCTATCACGGTGCCCACGACTATGTTCTCTTCTCTGTGTCTGGATCACCGGTCGGGAGCCTCGGCAGCCGCCGTTCACCGGTTCCGTTCCAGGATTCATCCGGGATCCCGGAAGTGATCCGGTCGCTCATCCGCATCGTGCCGTTCAACGACCTCGAGGCCATGGGGCAATTGTTCCGCCGTGAAGGTCATCGGATCGCTGCGCTGATCGTCGAACCGGTCCTCGGCAACTTCTTCGGCTTGATGCCCGACGACGGCTATTTGGATGGCCTCCGTCGCATCTGCGACGAGTACGGCTCCGTGCTCATCTTCGATGAGGTCAAGACCGGTTTCCGCATGGGTCTCGGTGGAGCGGCCGCCCACTTCGGCGTCGTCCCCGATCTCGCCACATACGCAAAGTCGATGGGCAACGGATTCCCCGTGGCGGCCATCGCAGGGCGTAGCGAGATCATCCAGGACTGGGCCGACGGCGGCGTCATGCAAGCGGGCACCTACAGCGGCAACGGTATCGGAGTCGCCGCAGCGAAGGCCACGCTCGACATCCTCTCCACGGGTGAGCCCTATGTGGATGTCGAACGCACGGGCACGGCGCTCATGAGAGGCGTCGAGGGCATCCTCGCCGACGAAGGTGTTCCCGGCCACATCGTGGGCCACTGGTCGATGTTCGGCATCTCCTTCTCCGACGAGTCTCCTCACGAGTACCGCGACTATGCCAACCACGACGAGGAACTCTACGAGGAGGTCATCGGGGGCATGATCGGACGCGGTGTGCTGCCGGTCGACGACGCCAGAGAGCCATGGTTCATCTCCTCGGCGCACTCCCCCGAAGACGTCGCCGTGACTCTCGAAGCCTTCAGGGACGCCCTCCGCGACGCCAAGGGATAGGGCCACCCGGGACCCCCGTCGAGAGTTGACCTCGCCTGCCGTCCGGTTCTCGCTGTCGATCGGGCCAAGCGAAGGCTTCGTGTCGGATCCAGACTCCGGCCGATCACTGGCGGTTCGGACAGGACACTTCGACCCTGTCACTCCGGGGGTTTCGATTAGGTTCGGGGGCCAGTCGCTCGAAGAGGCCTCATGCGGAGATACGTAGTGCCGATCCTCCTCGCAATCGGCCTATTGACGGGATGTGGAGGTTCAGCGCCGACTGGCTTCTCGGACACCGTCATCGACGAGTGGCTCGGCGTGTGCATGGAGGGTCCGCCGTACGAGGTGTACTGCCGCTGTTACGCCGCCGCCGTGGCACCGGTGGATTCGGAGGAGGACTTCCTGGCCAACATGCGGGAACCCATCAGCCACCTGTCCAGCGAAGGTCTGGACGCGGCCGAACGGGAGTGCAGCGATTCCGAACCGATCCTGCGTCCCGACGGCATTGCCGGGGTGGCTTTCGGAACCTCGACGGACGAGGCGCTGAACGATCTACTTGAGATCTTTGGGGAGGCGGAAATCGCCTCCCCCTCAGAGTGCAGCGGAGCAACCGTCGCCTCCTGGGCCAGTCTCCAGGCCGTCTTCGCCGAGGGGACCTTCAGCGGATGGGCCTACGGTGCCGCCGGGCCGGCGGACGAATTCGAATCTCTCGGACTACACGCCGAGGTCTCCATGGGGAACGTGATCAGCTTCCTATATCCCTTCGATTCCCTCGAGGCACTTCGGGGTCGTCTCGAGGGGTCCCTCATCGTCGACGAGAGCGGCCCCACCACTCTGGTCGTGACCGATGCAGCCGGGACGGATCTTCGTGCCGTCGCGGTCGGGGATTCGGCCGTTCGGCTGGAATCCGGAACAACGTGCGATTCCGGACCGTGAGCACGCCGTCGGCGCTGCGCCGACTCGACGTCGCCCGAAGGCGTGATGACCCCGATCCCGGCCGTAGGTAGTGTCGAAGGCGGCGCGTTGAGCCGCAGCAAACCCGTCCCGACCGCCGAGATCGAGATATCCGAGTGAGGGGTCAGAGATGGCGAGTGAGGCCGATCGAGATCAGCAGGCCAGGAGTTCGGCGGGATCCAAAGGCGGAGTCCCGGACCGGGCCAGAGTGGTGATCATCGGCGGCGGAGTGATCGGCACCAGCGTCGCCTATCACCTAGCCAAACTGGGCTGGATCGACGTCGTCCTGCTCGAACGCAGTCAACTGACCTCCGGGACCACGTGGCATGCCGCAGGCCTCGTCGTGTCCGGCGGCATGACCACAGAGACCCTCGCCTGGATGGCCAAGTACTCCAGGGACCTGTTCGAGGTGCTCGAGGAGGAGACCGGCCTCTCGACCGGCTTCCGCCCGGTCGGCTATCTCCAGACCGCCAGCACCAAGGACCGGACCGACAAGCTCAGGCGTGAGGCCGACTTCATGGCTCTCATGGGCATCAACCGCGAGGAGATCTCCGGCGCCGAAGTCGCCTCCATGTGGCCGCAAGTCGACGCCAAGGACATCGTCGCCGGCTTCTACACCGCCAATGAGGGACGGGCCGACCCATCCAACGTCGCCATGTCCCTCGCCAAGGGGGCCCGCCTGAAGGGCGTCCGGGTGATGGAGGGCGTCAAGGTGATCGGAATCGTCAAGAAGGACGATCGGGTGACCGGGGTCGTCACCGACCAGGGTTCGATCGAGGCCGAGTACGTCGTCAACTGTGCAGGGATGTGGGGCAGGGAAGTCGGAGCCATGGCCGGGGTCAGTGTGCCCCTGCAGGCCATCGAACACGCCTATCTGATCAGCGAGCCATTCGAGGGAGTGTCTCCCGACCTGCCCATCTTCGAGGACCCCGATCGGTTCGCCTACTACCGCGAGGAGACCGGCGGCTTGATGGTCGGCCTGTTCGAACCGGTGGCCGCTCCGTGGTCGCTCGACAAGATCCCCGACAACTTCAGCTTCGGGGAGATCACATCGGACTGGGACCGGCTGGCGCCCTTCCTGGAGTATGCGATGGAGATCCTCCCCAACCTCGCGGATGTGGGGATCAGAAAGCTGTTCACCGGGCCGGAGAGCTTCACGCCGGACAACGGCTTCCTCATGGGCGAAGCCCCCGAGTTGAAGAACTTCTTCGTGGCCGCCGGATTCAATTCACTCGGCATCCTCACCGGCGGCGGCGCGGGGTCGATCATCGCCAATTGGATCGTGGATGGCCTTCCGCCGATCGATATCACCGGCGTCGACATAGCCAGGCTGTCAAAATGGCAGACGAACCGGCCCTACCTGGCCGAGCGCAGCGTCGAGCTACTGGGACGGCTGCACTCCACCGGGTCCTGGCCCCACTCCAGCCCCAAGACTGCGCGCAACGTCAGGCGATCGGCTATCCACGAGCGCCTCGAAGCCGCCGGGGGGCACTTCAGTGAGTCCTCCGGATGGGAGAACGCATCCTGGTTCGCCCCACCCGACGCCGTCATCGAGCCCAGGCTGTCCTATGACCGCCAGGACTGGTTCGAGTTCCATGCGGCGGAGCACAAGGCAGTCCGCGAGGCCGTCGCACTGTTCGACATGTCATCGATGTCGAAGCTCCTCGTCCAGGGACCCGACGCCGAGTCCGTCCTCAACAAGATTTGCGGCAACGACATCGCCGTCCCGGTACGGCGCTGCGTCTACACCCAGTGGATGAACCACAAGGGTGGCGTCGAGGCCGACGTGACGGTGACCCGTATGGCCGAGGATCGGTTCCTGGTGGTGGCGGCCGAGATGTTCCACCGGCGAGTGGAGACAATGCTGCGCCGGGGCACACCACCCGACGCCAGGGTGTACGTCACCGATGTCACGTCGGGCTACACCATGATCACCCTGCAGGGGCCCAGGTCGCGCGATCTGCTCGGCCAGTTGACCGTCGCCGATCTGAGCAACGAGGCGTTCCCCTACTTCACGGCCCAGGAGATCGATCTCCACCACGCCAGGGTCCTGGCGGCGCGGATGAGCTTCGTCGGTGAATTGGGCTGGGAGCTCTTCATCCCGACGGAGTTCGCCCTCGGCGTCTACGACCGGATCGTGGAGGTCGGCGCCGACTTCGGCCTCACCCATGCAGGGATCGAGACCCTCGAGAGTGCCCGCACCGAGGCCGGGAGGCTCGACTACGGCCTCGACATGGAGAACTCTGACTCACCGCTCGAAGCGGGGCTCGGATGGGCCGTCGAGTTCGACAAGCCCGGCGGATTCGTCGGGCGCGAGGCACTGCTCGAACAGCGTGAGAACCGGCCCTACAAGCGCCGGTTGGTGCAGTTCCTCCTCGAGGATCCCGAACCACTGCTCTACGGCGAGGAGCCGATCCTGCGCGACGGCGTCTCTGTGGGCTACCTCCGTTCGGGGGCCTACGGCCACACGCTCGGCGCCGCCATGGGCTTCGGATACGTGGAGCACGAGGCGGGCGTCACGGCCGATTTCGTGAAGTCGGGCAGCTTCGAGATCAAGGTGGCGGGAACGCTCTACAGGGCGAAGGCGTCACTGCGGCCTATGTACGACCCGGAGAACCTCCGCGTTCGCATGTGACGGTGTCCCGGTCAGATGGATCGAGTGTGTGGGATCGGCCCGGCCATGTGAGAATGACGGAGCACGTTCGATTACTGGCCAGCAGAGATATGGCGAAGGAGAACCGCGTGTCATCGAATTCAGAGATCTACCAGCGGCACCAACGGGTGATGCCATCGTGGCTGGCGGTTTACCACAAGGACCCCATCGTCATCGACAGGGGTGAGGGCCGCACCGTGTGGGACATCGAGGGCAACGAGTACCTCGACTTCTTCGGCGGCATCCTCACGACGATGATCGGCCACAACGTGCCCGAGGTCACCAGCGCCGTGCAGGCCCAGGCCGAGAAGCTGATCCACAGTTCGACGCTTTACCTCACCGAGCCGATGGTGGAACTGGCCGAGATGGTCGTCGAGTTGTCGGGCATCCCCGATGCCAAAGTGTTCTTCACGTCGTCGGGCACCGAGGCCAACGACGCCGCTCTGCTCCTGGCTACCACCTATCGGAAGTCGAACCAGGTCCTGGCGCTGCGCAACAGCTACCACGGCCGGTCCTTCACGGCGATCGCCATCACCAGCCATCGCTCGTGGTCGCCCACCAGCATCAGTGGCTTGAGCGTCAATTACGTCCAGGGCGCCTACCCGCTGCGCACGCCGTTCAGGGGCCTGGATGACGATGCCTACATCGCGGCGTCGGTGGAGGACCTCGACCAGGTACTCGACATGATGACCTCAGGCGATGTCGCCTGCTTCATCGCAGAGCCGATCCAGGGCGTCGGCGGCTTCGCCACACCTCCCGACGGGTTGCTCGGTGCGATGCAGAAGACGCTGGCCGACAACGGAATCCTCTTCATCTCCGACGAGGTCCAAACCGGCTGGGGAAGGACCGGTGAGAACTTCTGGGGCTATCAGGCCCACGGCGTGACCCCCGATCTCCTCACATTCGCCAAGGGCGTCGGCAATGGCCTCAGCCTCGGCGGGGTGGTCGGCCGCGCCGAGATCATCGACTCGCTCCCCGCCAACTCGATCTCCACCTTCGGTGGCAATCCGATCTCGAGCGCCGGTGCGGTGGCGACCCTTCGCTACCTGCTGGAGCACGACCTCCAGTCGAACTCGCTGATCATGGGACGACGCCTGCGTGAACGACTCGATTCGGCCGCCGACGGTGTCGAGTGGATCGCCGAGGTGCGCGGGAAGGGTCTCATGCAAGCCATCGAGACCGTTCAGCCCGGAGGCTTGTCTCCTTCGCCGGAGAGATCCGCAGCGTTGCACGAGGCCTGCAAGGAGCGGGGTCTGCTCATCGGAAAGGGCGGCCTCTACGGCAACGTGCTGAGGATCGCTCCTCCGCTCACCGTCACCGAGTCCGAGATCGACCACGCAGCCGACATCATCGAAGAGGTCATCGCCGAGCTGAATTGAGCAGACCGGTCACAACGTGAGATGACCTGAGATCGGCCCTGCCGGCACCCGGCGTCGGCCCGGGCCGATCACCGATGCGCCCACCATCTGGCAATCGGATGATGACGCTCGGGTCACAATCCTCTAGTCGCATGGGCAGACGAGGCGGATCATCGACGCACCAGGAAAGGGAGGCATCGATGTCCGGAGCAGGCACCAGGACCCCCGAGGAGCGCGCCCGCAAACGCGTCGACGAGTTCGAGGGTCTGGTGTGGCACCTCGTCACGTTCCTCATCGTGAACGCATTCATGTGGTTCATCGACATCAACGGCGGAGGAGGTGTCGAGTGGGCCTACTGGGTCACGATCCCGTGGGGCATCGGCCTCCTCTTCCACGTCGCCGCCTACTACATCGAGCAGAGCGGGTTCAGGGAGCGGAAGTACATGAAGGCTCTCGCCCAGGAGCAGGCCAAGGACGCCAGGAAGCAGTCCGCGGACTGAGGGGGCCGCTCGCCCTTCCGGCGCCGTAGGCTCACGCCGGACATCCACATCCTGTCGAAGGGGATCCCATGGCCGATGGCATCGAAGCAGGGCCCGCATCCGAACTCACACCGGGAACCGTCAAGGGTGCCGGCCGTTATGCAGTCGGCAACGCCGACGGCGACTTGTTCGCGGTGAGCCGGCGCTGCCGCCACCTCTTCGCTGATCTCGCCGACGGCACGATCGATGAGGAAGGGTGCCTCACCTGTCCGTGGCACGGTGCCAAGTACGACGTCTCCAGCGGCCGGATGGGGCTCGGACCCCGAGGGATCTTCGCAAAGATCCCCGGCCTCGGGACCGCCTTCAAGGTGCTCACCACGGTGCTGCCGCTCGGGCGGGGCACCGTGGTCGAACACGACGACAAGCTGTACATCGAGTAGCCGCCCGCCGGCGGCGGGGAATGACCTGACCGCCGCACAGCGTTCTCCGACATGCAGCGCCGCTCCGCCGGGCGGGGTGGCGCACGAGCGCGGTCCTACGATGATCATGCCGGGATGCCGCTTCGTAGGAACCCGGATGCGGGGTGTGCGACTCGATCCCGCCTGAGTCCACCAACCGAGACGAAGGAACATCACATGGAAATCGGCATGATCGGCCTCGGGCGGATGGGTGCCAACCTCGTCAGGCGACTGCTGCGTGACGGCCATCAGCCGGTCGTCTACGACCTCGACTCAGACGCAGTCGCGGAGATGGTGACCGAGGGCGCACAGGGCGCCACGAGCCTCGACGACCTCGCAGCCAATCTCTCCGAGCCGCGGGCCGTCTGGGTGATGGTCCCCGCCGGCGTCACCGGGCGCGTTATCGACGGTCTCGTGGAGCATCTCGGCCCGGGCGACATCGTCATCGACGGCGGCAACTCGTTCTATCAGGACGACCTCGAGCGGTCGGCCACACTCGCCGAGCGTGGAATCCGCCTCATCGATGTCGGCACCAGCGGCGGGGTGTTCGGCCTGGATCGCGGCTTCTGCATGATGATCGGCGGCGACACCGATGCGGTCACCCACCTCGACCCCATCTTCCGGACCCTCGCCCCCGGAGTGGAGACCGCCGGGCGGACCCCGGGAAGGGAGGGCGAGCCCTCGTCGTCCGAGCACGGATACCTGCACTGTGGCCCGAGCGGGGCAGGCCACTTCGTCAAGATGGTCCACAACGGAATCGAGTACGGGATCATGGCCGCCTACGCAGAGGGGCTCAACATCCTCAAGCACGCCGGTGTCGGCCTCGACGATCACGCTTTCGACGCCGAGACCGCGCCGCTGCGGCGGCCTGAGCACTATCAGTACGAACTCGACATCCCCGAGATCTCGGAGGTGTGGCGGCGAGGCAGCGTCATTGCTTCGTGGCTGCTCGACCTGACCGCCGCCGCCTTTGTCGAAAGCCCGGGCCTCGACGACTACGCCGGCAGGGTCTCCGACTCGGGTGAGGGCCGGTGGACCGTCCTCACCGCCATCGAAGAGGGTGTCCCCGCCCCCGTCCTGTCCGCCGCCCTCTTCGAGAGGTTTGCCAGCCGGGACAGGGACGACTTCGCCAACCAGGTTCTCTCGGCCATGCGCAAGCAGTTCGGCGGCCACCACGAGAAAGCCGAATGACGGTGAAGGGCCCGGCATCGTGAGCGCCGCCACCGATCGGCACACTGTGACGCTGGTCCGCCACGGCCAGACGGACTGGAGTATCTCGGGCAAGCACACGGGCCTCTCCGACATCGCTCTCACCGATCTGGGGAGGCGCCAGGCCGCAGCGCTGGGCACCATGCTCGACGGCGCCGAATTCGCGATGGTCGTTTCGAGTCCACTCGTCAGAGCACACCAGACCATGGAGTTATCGGGGTTCGGAGACGCCGGTGCCGACGACAACGATCTGGTGGAGTGGGACTACGGCGTGTACGAGGGTCGGCGCACCGCCGACATCAGGCTCGAGATCCCCGACTGGTCGGTGTGGACCCACCCCATGCTCGAAGGGGAGTCGGTCGACGAGGTCGGGGCCCGCGCCGACCGCGTCATCGATCGACTGCTCGACGCGTCGGGCCCTTCACTGGTCTTCGGTCACGGGCACATGCTTCGCATCCTGGCCACCAGATGGACCGGTCTCCCTGCGATCAACGGCCGGGCACTCGGGCTGTCGACGGCCACGGTCTCGACGCTCGGTTGGGAGCGCGAGAATCGGGTCATCAGGCATTGGAACGAAGCCTGCCACCTGCGCAGCATGGATCCCGAACTGTGATGTACTCCGAGCCCATGATTTGGCACTCTGATCCTGGAGGAACCCGGTGACATCGATCAGCACGACGCCCGAGTGGCAGAGACTCCAGGCTCTGGGCGACAGTCCCGTGGATCTGCGGGGCCTGTTCGCGGCTGATCCCGGCAGAGCCGGGCGGCTGACGTACTCAGCGGGCGACCTGCATGTCGACCTGTCCAAGCACCTGGTCACCGATGAGATCCTCGACGCTCTCATCGCGGTGGCCGAACGCGCCGGGATCGCCGGACGGACCAGCGAGATGTTCGGTGGCGAGCCCATCAATGTCACCGAGGGCAGGGCGGTGCTCCACACGGCACTCCGCTCGGACCCGGCCGACGAGTTCCTCGCCGACGGACGCGACGTGACGGTCGGTGTGCACGAAGTGCTCGATCGCATGTCGGCCTTCTCCGACAGGGTGCGCTCCGGCGAGTGGGTCGGTCACACGGGCCGCCGGATCAACCATGTGGTCAACATCGGGATCGGCGGATCGGATCTGGGCCCCGCCATGGCCTACAAGGCGTTGCGCCCCTACGTCCACCCCGGGATCCGGGCCCACTTCGTATCGAACGTCGACCCTTCCGATCTCGCAGCGGTGCTCGATATCGTCGACCCCGAAACCACGCTGTTCATCGTCGCATCCAAGACGTTCACGACACTCGAGACGCTGAGCAACGCCCGCGCCGCCAGGGCGTGGCTGGTCGATCGCCTGGGAGACGAGTCGGCGGTCGCCCGCCACTTCGTCGCCATCTCGACCAATGCAGAGGCGGTCGAGGCCTTCGGGATCGACACACAGAACATGTTCGGCTTCTGGGACTGGGTCGGCGGCCGGTATTCGATGGAGTCGGCCATCGGCCTCAGTCTGATGCTCGCCATCGGGCCGGAGGCGTTCAGGGAGATGCTCGGCGGCTTCCGCACCATCGACCGGCACTTCCGGACGGCGCCTCTCGACCAGAACATCCCTGCCCTGCTGGCTCTCATCGGCGTGTGGTACCGAAACATCCTCGGGCTTCCCACCTATGCGGTGCTCCCCTACAGCCAGGACCTCACCCGGTTCGCCGCCTACCTCCAGCAACTCGACATGGAGTCCAACGGCAAGCGGGTCCGCCTCGACGGCTCACCGGTCGACATCGAAACCGGCCCGATCGTCTGGGGTGAACCGGGCACCAACGGCCAGCATGCGTTCTACCAGCTGATGCACCAGGGGACCACAGTGGTGCCCGCCGATCTCATCGGATTCGTCGAGCCTGCCGACGACCTCGGAGGCCAGCACGATCTCCTGATGGGCAATCTCTTCGCTCAGGCCGAAGCGCTCGCCTTCGGGAGGACCGCTGCCGAAGTGGCCGCCGCCGGCGTCGGCGTCGAACTGGTCCCCCATCGCACCTTCCCCGGCAATCGCCCCACCTCGGTGATCATGGCACCCCGGCTGACACCATCGGTGCTCGGCCAGTTGGTGGCCCTCTACGAGCACAAGGTGTTCACCCAGGGGGTCATCTGGGGGATCAACAGCTTCGATCAGTGGGGGGT
>JABMPV010000188.1 GCA_013202595.1 bacterium | reverse complement strand
TCCCTGATGAGAACCACACTCACCTACACGACGGTGTCGACCAACTGCAACGGATTGACCCCGACGATCGTGGGCACTGCTGCCGATGAGACGATCAACGGGACGGAATCTGCGGACATCATCTCGGGTCTCGGCGGCAACGACATCATCTTCGGCAACGGCGGCGACGACATCATCTGTGGCGGACCGGGGAACGACATCATCGATGGGCTGAATGGTGACGACACGGTCTTCGGGGGTCCCGGCAACGATCGAATCGGCGGGCAACTCGGCGACGACACTCTCAATGGCGGCACGGGGAAGGACATCCTCAGAGGCGGTCCGGGCAACGACGACCTCATTGGTGCAGCGGGCAACGACACGATCTCCGGCCAGAAGGGCGTCGACTACCTGTCGGGCGGCGCCGGCAACGACCGCATGGCCGCCCACCTCGGCGCCGACATCCTCGAGGGAGACGACGGCGATGACACCCTCAGGGGAGGGCCCGGCGACGACATCCTGAGAGGCAGGGACGACGATGACACGCTGTTCGGGCAGGACGGCAACGACATCCTCCTGGGCCAGAGTGGAGACGACGTTCTCGACGGCGGAACTGGTTCAGACCGACTCAGGGGCGGCGATCACGTCCTCGGTGACGTCTGTGGGAACGGCCCGAATCTGAGAACCTGCGAATTCCCCCTGTAGCAGAGCGCGAGACACGCGGGAGTTGCAGACCCTGCGGACTACCGGTGCGCCTTCCACACGGCGGCCGCGTGTCAGCGGGCAATGCGACACTGCCGGGCCGTGCGGCGCCCTTCGCTGCGTACGGCTACGGTTGCCGATCCGATGTCCGACAGGATCCTGTCCACCAGCGAAGGCACCAATCAGAGCGTCTTCACGATGTTCGATTGGATGCTGTTCGTGTCCATCAGTGTGATCTCGGGGTCGTCGTTCCTGCTCACAGCGATTGGCCTCGACGCCTTCGAACCGGGTCTCACCACCTGGCTCAGGGTCGGCAGCGGCGCCGCCGTGCTGTGGGCCATACCCGCGGCACGGGTGCGCATCGAACCAGCAGATCGGCCCAGGGTCATGGCGTTGTCGCTCCTGTGGGTGGCGATCCCCTTCACGCTCCTCCCGATCGCGCAGCAATGGATCAACTCGGCGATCGCGGGGATGCTCAACGGCGCAATGCCCATGTTCACGGCACTCGTGGCGACGCTGATGCTGCGCCGGCGACCCCGTGGCGCTCTGGTGCTCGGTCTGGCAATCGGGTTCATCGGCGTCATCACGATCAGTGCCCCCTCGATCGGGGAGAGTGAGACCCAGACCCTCGGTGTGACTCTCGTCGTGCTCGCCACGGTGGGGTACGGCATAGCGATCAACATCGCTGCTCCTCTCCAACAGCGGTACGGTGCCCTGCCGGTGATGGCCCCCATGCTCGGCCTCGCCACGATCTGGACGGCTCCGTTCGGCCTGGTGGGGATCGCGGGGTCCTCGTTCGCGTGGGACTCGGCCTTGGCGGTCCTGGCAGCGGGTGTGCTCGGAACCGGTCTGGCATTCGTGATCATGAGTTCGCTCGCCGGCAGAGTTGGAGCAACCCGAGCTTCGTTTATCACCTATGTGGTCCCGGTCGTCGCTCTGACAGTCGGTGTGGTGTTTCGTGGCGATGAAGTACAGCTCATCGCCATCGTCGGAGTGGTGCTGGTGATCGTCGGAGCCTTCCTTGCCTCCCGGCGCGAGGTGGCAGCATCGGCGGAGTCGGCCGGATCCGTACCCGCCTGAGGTGTCGACCGTGCGAGGTGCCCGGCAGCGGCTCGTACCATTCCCCCATGGACCTGTCACCTGGACCTCCCCCCGCAACCTTCCGCACGACCATGGCCGAGACCTACGACGGGGTCGCCGCCGTGCGGGAGGAGCGTGGCGAAGACGCATGGCGCTGGCCGATCGCCGAGCGGTTTCTCGAGAAGATGAGGGCGGACGGCAAGACACGAGTCTTCGAGATCGGTGCAGGCGTCGGGTACACGTCCCGGTGGTTCGCCGATCACGGCCTGTATGTCGTGGCGACCGACCTGTCGCCGGCCCAGGTGGAGTTGTGCAGGGCCAAGGGCCTCGACGCCCATGTCCGGGACATGTACGAACTCGGGTTCCCGGCTGACTCGTTCGATGCAGCCTGGGCGATGAACTGCGTCCATCACATCCCCAACGCCGACTTCCCCCGGGTCCTGCAGGGCATCGCCGATGTGCTCGTCCCCGGCGGGCTCTTCTATGTCGGGGTGTGGGGCGGCGTCGACGATGAGGG
>JABMPV010000018.1 GCA_013202595.1 bacterium | reverse complement strand
GGTCCGCCTCGGCGCGATGGCGTCGGGGGCGAGCGAGGCAGCGGTGGCGGCAGCCGAGCTCTGGGGCCACGAAGTGGGAATGGTCTTCCAACTCACCGATGACATCCTCGATCTCGTCGCGACCGACGAGTTCCTCGGCAAACCCGCCGGATCGGACATCGGGGAGGGAACGTTCACCCTCCCCGTCCTCCTGGCACTGCGCGGTGACCGGGGCGACGAGGTGCGGGCACTCCTCGAAGGCGGCAAACCGTACGACACCGCTTCGGTGAGCCGGGTGATCGAGATCGTGCGCGAAGGCGGTCACGTCCAGACGGTCCTCGACGAGGTGCACGACCGCATCGATGCGGCGCGCAACGCCATGGCGGCACTCCCATCCGAGGACGTCACCAAGGTGTTCCGCAGCCTTGCCGACTACCTCATCGACCGGGTCGATGCCGCGATGGGTGTCGCCTCCTAGAACGTCCCGCCCCTGCGCAACCTGTTCGGACCGCATTCGAGAACCTCTGTAGCCGCGTCATCAGTCATCAGTCATCAGTCTGTCAGGGCGACCGGGGTGTAGACCGGGTCACGTCGGGTATCGGGTATCGGGTGTCAGTCGTGGTCACCGGGGTGGGGACGGGCAACAGGAAGTGAGCCAGTCCAGGCCGTCTGCCCAACGATCGGAGTGAGACCACCCGACCGGCGACTCAGCCTTCGGGGCGGAGGTGGGGGAACAGGACCACTTCGCGGATGCTGGTCTGACCCGTCAACAGCATGATGAGGCGGTCGACGCCGATGCCGAGCCCGCCGGTTGGCGGCATGCCGTACTCGAGCGCCTTGAGGAAATCCTCGTCGATCGGATGGGCCTCGTCATCGCCGAGCGCCTTGGCTCGCGCCTGAGCCTCGAAACGGCGGCGCTGCTCCACGGGGTCGTTGAGTTCGCTGTACGCATTGCCCAGCTCCCAGCCACCGACGAATGCCTCGAACCTCTCGACCAGGCGGGGGTCGTCGCTGCGCGATTTCGCCAGCGGCGACACTTCGGCCGGGTAGTCGACCACAAAGACCGGGCCGGACAGGGAGGCCTCGACTTGCTCTTCGAACACCTCCATGACGATCTTGCCGACACCCCACGAGGGTTCGGCCTCGACCCCGTGTTCCAACGCAAGCGCCCTGGCCGTGTCGATCGGCATGTCGAGATCCCACTCGACACCCGTCGTCTCCGATGTGATCTCGAACAGGCCCCGACGCGGCCACGGCGGCGTGAGATCCAGCGAGACCCCGCCGTACTCGACCAGGGTGGTCCCCAGGACCTCCTCGGCCACCTCTGCGACGGCCTTCTCGACGAGTTCCATCACGTCGGTGTAGTCGGCGAGGGACCAATAGGCCTCCAGCATCGTGAACTCGGGATTGTGGCGAGGCGACACGCCTTCGTTGCGGAAGATCCGCCCGATCTCGAACACCTTGTCGACCCCGCCGACGATGAGCCGCTTGAGATGGAGCTCCGTCGCGATGCGCAGGTACATGTCCATGTCGAGCGCGTTGTGATGGGTCTCGAATGGCTTGGCCAGGCCGCCTCCCGGCACGGTCTGGAGGACCGGCGTCTCCACCTCGATGAAGCCTCTCCGCTCGAATGCGTCGCGTAATCCCCTCACGACGGCGCTGCGAAGCCGGAGCACCTCTCTGGATTCCTCGTTGACGATCAGATCCACATACCTCATGCGGTGGCGCTGCTCGACGTCCTGGAGCCCATGCCACTTCTCGGGTAGTGGACGGAGCCCCTTGGCCAGCATCGTCAGTTCTCTGACGCGCACGCTGAGCTCACCCCGTCTGGTGGTCATGACTTCGCCCGTCACACCCACCCAATCGCCGGCGTCGAGAGCACCGAACGACTCGAAGCCGTCATCGGCGGCCGTCGTGAACAGTTGGATGTCGCCCGACCAGTCGCGCAGGACTGCGAATGCGAGCTTGCCCATGTCGCGCACATTCATGATCCGGCCCGCTACTGCAACCTCGATACCGCTGTCCTCGCCCGGCGCCATGCCGCTGTGCTCGGAGCGGATCTCGGCGGCGACCGCCGTGCGCTCGAACCTGGTGGGATACGGATCCAGCCCCGCCGACCGCATCGCCTCGACCTTGGCCAAACGGACGGCGGTGAGCCGATGCTCTTCCAGATCGCTGGTTCCTTCGGGGGTCGCGCCGTCGCGGTCGGACACGGTCACTCCTCTGTGTTCATCAGATAGATCAGCCGCAAGCCGTCGAGCGTCAATCGATCGTCGACCAGTCGAACGGAGCGGCAGTGGGGGACGATGGTAGAGGCGAGACCGCCGGTGGCGACGACCGGGATCTCATCGTCACTCTCGATCTCGGCCACCAGGCGGTCGATGATGCCATCGACCATGCCGGCATGACCGAAGACCAACCCACTCTGCATGGCCTCCACCGTGCTCCGGCCGATCGCCGCACGCGGGGCCACGGTGTCGACCGAGCGAAGGGCAGCGGTCGCTGCGATCAGCGCCTTCTCGGAGATCTCGAGGCCGGGGGCAATGGAGCCACCGATATATGCCCCACTCGCGTCGATCACGTCGAAGTTGGTGGACGTCCCGAAGTCGACGCTCACAACGGGTGGCCCGTGCTTGTGTACCGCAGCAACCGAATTGACCACCCGATCGGCGCCCACCTCGCGCGGGTTGTCGATGTTGATCGCCATACCGGTGCGAGTCCCCGGGCCGACCACCACGATCGGGCCGTCGACCATGTCCTCGGCGAGTCTGGTGACCGCCTCCTTCACCGATGGGACGACGCTGGAGAGCGCGATCCCATCGACGTCTTCGAGATCGTGCCCGTCCTGGCGGAGCAACCCGGCGAAGTAGAGGCGGTACTCATCCGCCGTCCGCTCCCTGACCGTCGAGACCCTCCAGCGGTCCACGAGGTCGTCGTTGTCGAACAGACCCATGACGGTCTGGGTGTTGCCGACGTCGATTGCGATGAGCATTCAGTCCCCTCCATAGAGAATCGATGGCCCGGTGAGGCGAATGCCTCGATCGGCCGAGCCGTCGGGTTCGAGCCAGACGTTGTCGATGAGCCGCACCTGCCCGACCCGGGCTGCCACGGCGAGGAACGCACTGCGGTCGAGACTGTCGAGCGCACTGCAATCCGATGCGGAAGCCAGGGTGACGTAGTCGACCGCGCCGCCTGCTGCCTCGATCTCAGCGGCGACGACGCCTTCGAGCACATCTGCCGAGCGCTCCCCCTCGCCGGCGGCGGCCGCTGCGGCGAACAATCCCCGCGACACCGACACGGCGGCCACCCGGTCGTCGTGATCGAGGAAGACGTTCCTGCTGGAGAGGGCCAGGCCATCGGCCTCTCTGACGGTGGCGCCTCCTGTGACGGTCACGGGAAACGACAGATCCGTCGCGAGGCGCGACACCACGACAAACTGCTGAGCGTCCTTGCGGCCGAACCATGCCCGATCGGGGCGTAGGCCTGCGAACAGCTTTGCGACGATGGTGGCCACTCCGGCGAAGTGCCCGCTGCGATGCTCTCCCTCCATCCCCTCCGTGATGCGCTCGACGGCAACGGTCACGGCCGGTCGGGTCGGATAGTGCGGGAACATCTCGTGAAGGGCGGGCACGACGAGGATGTCTGCGCCGGCATCCTCGATGAGGGCGGCGTCGCGTTCGATGTCTCTGGGATACCGGTCGAGATCTGATTGATCCTCGAACTGGAGCGGGTTGACGAAGAGCGTCACCACGGCTGTGTCGCTGGCGTGCTCGGCAGCCCTGACCAGCGAGATGTGCCCCTCGTGGAGAAAGCCCATGGTCGGCACCAGTCCAACAGAGCCACCGGAGAGTGCCCTGGCGGCTGCGAAGGTCTCCACCACTCTCATCGCAGCACGTCCTTCATCTCATCACCCTGCCCGGCGAGATCGGCGACTGCCAATCCAAATGACCTGAAGTGCTCGAGGAGATCAGGCGCCGCGTGCGCAACGGCCGCCACCTGCGCCCCGACCGTCCCGACATCGCCCCGTGCGATCGGACCGGTCAACGCCGAGCCGGGACCCAACTCGAACGCATTGGCGACGACCGCCTCCACCAGGGGCCGCGCGGCCTCGAACGGCACACCTGCGGTCGAGAAGAGGCGCTCGGCCATCGCAAGTGCTGCAATCGGGTAGTTGGAGGCGGCGGCCGCTGCAGCGTGATAGAGCGGCTTGACCTCGTCGGCCAGCCTGAAGGGATGACATCCGATCGATCGGGCGAGATCGTCGAGCGTGGAGGCGAGGCCCTCGTCGAAGACCGTTACGGCGACCCAGGCGCCAGCGAGCCGACGGGCCCCCGACTGCGGGTCGGGCAGTGTCTGCAGAGGATGGAACGACCCGACGGGCATGGTCGCCGCGAGCGGATCGAGTGCAGCCACCGATGTGAGACCCGAGACGTGGACCGCTGCTGAGACCCCCGCGGAGCGAGGTGCCAGCGAGCGCGCTGCGTCAGCCACGTCGTCATCCCGGACGGCGATCACCAGGAGATCGGACTTCGGGAGATGCTCTCCATCCGGCACGGGTGAGGAGCCCACGAGCACTGCTCCGGCCTCTGCAGACTCGTCCGTGCGGGCGACGACCCCGACCACCCTATGCCCTGCTGCAACGAAGCGCACAGCGAGGGCGAGCCCTGCTCTACCTGGTCCGACGAGAACGATGTCCACGGGTCGAAGCCTCCAGTCCACTCCGGGTACCGGTGCGATTCGGTCAGCGTAGCCCGGCAGGTCCCGTCTAGATTCGTGTCATGTCACTGCTCGAACACAATCGCATCATCATCAATCAGAAGGCCAAGCTCATCGAGTTGGTCAACGAATACAAGATCAGGGACTCCGACGGGACAGACATCGGTGTCATCCGCCAGGAGGGCCAATCCAAGCTGAAGAAGGTGGCCCGGTTCGTCTCGTCTCTCGACCAGTTCATGACCCACACATTGGGCGCCTATGACGCCGATGGAACAAAGGTCCTGGAGATAACCAGACCGAGGAAGATCCTGAAGTCGTCGGTCGAGGTGACCGATGGCCCCGGTTCCACTGTCGGGTCGATTCGCCAGCAGAACGTGTTCGGCAAGATCCGATTCGGGCTTCATGACGCCGCCGGCACCAAGATCGGAGAGATCCGGGCAGAGAACTGGCGGGCATGGAACTTTGCGATCGTCGACGTGACCGAACACGAAGTCGCCAGGATCACCAAGACGTGGGAGGGGTTGGCCAAGACGCTCTTCACAACGGCCGACGACTACGCGCTGGAAGTGGAGTCGACCGTATCGGGGACGCTACGCCAGTTGATCTTCGCCTCCGCAGTCGCCGTGGACACCGCTCTGAAGCAGGACTCTCGCGGATTGGGATAGGAGAGCCCGCACCCTGGCTCGCTCTGAGATCAGACCCCGGCCGGAAACCGGAGTGTGATCGAACCCTCAAATGACCTCTAGCGGTGCAGTGTCAACGGCGTGACTCGAGGGGTCGGCGCAGCGCGGACCGCTCCGCTTGTCATCCCGACTGGTCCCTTCGACGGTGAAGAGCCCAGGCGGCGGCGACACCCAGGCCGGTTGCTACGGCCGACAGGGCAGCCCGATCCTTCCATCGGACCGCCCGAGCCCATCCCGGCCCGGCAATGAGCCTCACAGGTTGATCCCGAGTCGCCACACGAGCAGCCTCGAGGTCGGAGATCCCGGGAATGGGACCACCACCCCAGACCTCGGCGAGCGGCTCGAGCACGAACCTGCGCTCGGCGATCCGGGGGTGGGGGACGATCAACCCCGGTTCATCGATCACCGACTCCCCATGGAACAAGACGTCGAGGTCGAGCGTCCGCGGCCCGAGTCGCTCGCCGCGCTCCCTCCCCCGCTCCGACTCCACCTCCAGGCAGAGGTCCAGAAGTGCCCGAGGAGCCAGCGGTGTGTCCAGCACCACGACGGCATTGAGATAGCTGCCCTGCGGCGGGCCGCCCAAGGGGGCGGTCTCATAGAGCGATGAGGTGGAGATCAGCAGACCGGCGGAATCTGCAAGCCGGGCCGCTGCGAACCTGAGGTGATCCCGGCGGTCGCCGAGATTGGAGCCGAGAGCGATGGCTGCGAGGGTCAGCGCCCGGCTCCGGCGGGGATGATCCCTCGCGCCTGGGGGCCGAGCGGCCGCTTCAGGATCTCCTGTACGGCTGCCGTTGCCAGGATCGGGTCGTCGATCATCCTCGAGAAGATGAGATATCCGGCAAGGACACCGGCGAGTGCGTCGTCGATGATGTCGCGATGGATCAGCAACACCGTCCCCGGCAAGTCGAGTGCCGTCTGCATCGCACGAAACACCGCTGCCACGGTGACCGGTTCCAGGTCGCGGAGGGGAGCATGGATGGCTCGGAATCCGGCAGCCTCATATGCGGCGAGGTTCTGGTTGCCTTCGAGGACGGAGAGCACGGTGTTGACCCCGAGATGCTGGAGCCAGTTGAGTTCCTCTTCGCGCCGAACTCGGCGGTGTTGGAATCCGTATCCACCAATCCGCTCCGCTACCGCGAGGCGCCCGGATATCACCCATGTGAAGTCGCGCGGCTCCAGTCCTGTCATCATTTGGCTGCCTCCTTCCTCCACCCGACGATAGCGTCTGCCACGCGCGCTGCGTGCAGGCCGGCAACCACGTCGTGTACCCGGATGACGGCTACTCCCCCGGCGATCGCGAGCGTGTGAGCAGCCGCCGTCGGAATCTCCTTCTCGGCCGGGGTGACATCTCCGAGGAGGGCGGAGATCCAGGACTTGCGCGACGCTCCGATCAGCACCGGATACCCGGTATCGACCAGGGTCGAAACGGAAGCGAGCAGGGCGAGATTGTGCTCAAGGGTCTTGCCGAACCCGATCCCCGGGTCGATGCAGATCCGATCCCTCTGGATGCCGGCTGCCTCGGCTGCAGCGGCCCGCTCCATGAGGAACTCGACGACCTCGACGACCACGTCCTCGTAGATCGGGTTGCTCTGCATCGTGCGCGGTCGGCCCAGCATGTGGACCAGCACCACCCCGGCATCGGTGGCAGCCACAGCCTCCAGCATCCCCGGCTCGCGCAGGGCCGCCACGTCGTTGACAATCGAGGCGCCCGCCATCACAGCGGCGTGAGCGACCTCGGGCTTGGTGGTGTCGATGGAGACGATGGCACCTTCGGCCGCCAGCGCGTCGACGACGGGCACGATGCGCCGCACTTCCTCATCGATGGGTACCGGGAGTGACCCGGGACGAGTGGATTCGCCGCCGACGTCGATGATGTCAGCGCCTCGCCACAGCATCTCGAGGCCGTGGTCGATGGCGGCAGATGTGTCGAACCAGAGCCCGCCATCGGTGAAGGAATCGGGTGTGACATTCAGGATGCCCATGATCAGAGAATGGTCGTCGGTGGACAGGACGCCCCGGGACGTTCGCCAGATGGTCTCCGCGCTCAGGAGCCTGGCCCTTCGTCGATGAGGTCCTGCACCGCTTTGACATCGACGACGGCGACCTCGCCGTTGGGCTCCGGTGCCTGGATGCGCAGCGACCCGTTGGCAGCGTGCTCCCACTTGGGCACATCGTGGAGGATCTCGGCCACCCCCTTGGCATCGACGGTCTCGCGCTCGATCAACTCGTCGGCGAGACGGTCGAGTGCGACACGATGTGTCGTGAGGATGGCCCTCGCCTCCTCATGCGCCTGGGTGATCAGCTTGCGGACCTCTTCGTCGATCGCAGTGGCCACATCGTCGGAGTAGTCCTGGTTGCGGTTGTAGTCGCGGCCAAGGAAGACCTGTCCTTCGGGCGAGCCGTACTTCATGGGACCGAGGCGATCGCTCATGCCGTACTCCATCACCATCTTCCTTGCCATGTTGGTGGCCACTTCGATGTCGTTGGATGCACCGGTGGATGGATCGCCGAACACCAACTCCTCCGCAGTCCTGCCGCCGAGGGCCATGGCCAGCTTGTCGACCAGTTCGCTTCGCCGCATGTAGTGCCTGTCCTCGATGGGCACCGACATGGTGTACCCGCCGGCGCGCCCACGAGGGATGATGGTCACCTTGTGGATGGGGTCGGCGTTGGGGAGGGCAAACCCGACCAGGGCATGGCCGCCCTCATGGAATGCGGTGATCTTCCTCTCTTCCTCGGAGATGATCCTGCTGCGCCTCTCCGGGCCGGCAATGACCCGATCGACGGCCTCGTCGAGTTCGGCCATGGAGATGACGTCTTTGTCATGGCGCGCAGCCAGCAGAGCAGCCTCGTTGATGGTGTTGGCGAGATCGGCTCCGGTGAACCCCGGTGTCGCCCGTGCGATCGAGGAGAGGTCGATGTCGTCTCCGAGCGGCTTGCCCTTGGCATGGACGTTCAGGATCTGCTCCCTGCCCCTGATGTCGGGACGGTCGACGACGATCTGCCGATCGAAGCGCCCGGGGCGCAGCAGAGCCGGGTCGAGGATGTCGGGCCGGTTTGTGGCGGCGATGAGGATGATCCCCGCCTTGACGTCGAAACCGTCCATCTCCACGAGCAACTGGTTGAGCGTCTGTTCGCGCTCGTCGTGGCCGCCGCCGAGGCCGGCGCCGCGATGGCGCCCGACGGCGTCGATCTCATCCACGAAGATGATCGCCGGGGCCTGGGTCTTGGCCTGCTCGAAGAGGTCGCGTACCCGACTGGCACCGACGCCGACGAACATCTCGACGAAGTCCGAGCCGGAGATGCTGAAGAACGGGACGCCCGCCTCACCGGCCACCGCCCTGGCCAGCAGGGTCTTGCCGGTGCCGGGAGGCCCGTAGAGCAGCACACCCTTGGGAATCTTGGCCCCCATTGCCCGGAACTTCTG
>JABMPV010000187.1 GCA_013202595.1 bacterium | reverse complement strand
GCGACAGATCAAGGGCCGAGTGTCGGGTGAGGGTGAGAACAGGGTGCATCGGTGGCGAATGAGTGAGTCCATGGAAGCGCCGGAGGAGGAGGTCCCGGCGCTCCCAAGACTATTTGACTCAGCTTGGTGGGAGGAGGACGCTGTCGATGACGTGGATGATGCCGTTGGAGGCTTCGGTGTCGGTGGCGATCACAGGGAACATAGCGCTCTTTAGTGCTAAAATATTCCCAATTCCCGAAGAAATCTTGAGAGGGAGCCAAACTGCCTTGCCCTGCAAGGGGTATCGGAGGAACGAAGCTGAGGCAGAACGAACTCGTGGGGCTCGCCGGAGGAGACCACCGCGCCAACATGGAGGGCGTCGGGAGAGGGACGGACGACCTGCCCGACAGGGAACGACACGACTGAACGATCGGCCGCCAGCCTTTGGATGGCGGCCAGATCAGGCTCGAGGAGGGCGAGGGACCAATGCCGGAGTGTTGCTGGTGTACGCCTGGAACTGCTCCTCGCTGCCCCACCGCTTCTCAGCGAGGGCTTCGAGCATGGGTATACCGCTCACACGGGTGAGCAACACAGTGACGAAAACCGGCGAGATCAACGTGACCCAACGCCACCCCGACAGCACCGGCAGGGCGATGATGGCGATGCCGGTCCACAACACGATCTCGCCGAAGTAGTTGGGATGGCGGGACCACGCCCAGAGCCCCGAGGTGATGAACCGTCCCTCGTTGGTCGAGTCACGCTTGAAGACGGACTTCTGCTGGTCGGCGACGACTTCGAAGACGAAACCGGCGACCCACACGGCCATGCCGACGATCGCCGCCCACCCGATCGATTCGCGCTCGATGCCGGTGATGATCGCCAGCGCACAGGCCGTCGTGAGCAACACCCACAGACCCTGCAACGTCCAGGTCATGAAGAACCGCAACGGATCGGTCTTGATTCGGTCGAACCGACCATCCCGCCCGACACGGCGAACCCGCCGAAACAGGAAGGAACCGAGCCTCAGGGCCCACACCGCGACCATGGCCCCCACGATCACCGCCCGCGCATCCAGGTCATCGCTGAGCAACAAAGCAACGACAACAACCGTCAAATAGGTGATGCTGCCGGTGAGATCGAAGTAGTGCTCCGTCTTGGCCAGATTCGAGGGCACGAACACCACCCAGTTGATGGCGAAGGCGAGTAGCCCGCAGAACGCAAACACCGCGACCGAGCCGACCGTCAAGCTGCCGTCGCTTCCGGCGAGCACAACAAGCCCACCAATCGCCACAGCGGCAACTATGCCGAGAAGAGAGTTCCGGTTCTGATCTGCCATTTCGGAGACCCTATCGGCGGGCGGGAGCGAAGCGCAACACGGCCGAGTGCGGTCCGAGCGCGGTTCGGCCGGGTGACGGAGAAGGGTGCCATGAGAACTCGTATGCCTATCGATCCTGCGCCCATGCCATTGACAGCTCCTCGGTGAGACGTTGTCTTCCGGGTGCGCTCGTCCCGGACTCCCTCGACGACCACCAAGTGGCGGATCCATCCTTGGTGCCAGCAACCTGCGTTCGCACCAGCTCTCTGCGATACCGGTGATCTCGCGAGGTTTGAGAAACGACACTTCCCTACGCAATAGGACAAGGTCCGAAACCCACGCCCCGACCAGGGGCAATTCGGGGTTCGAGAATTCGCAGTGGGCCCGGGTGGACTCGAACCACCGACCTCATCCTTATCAGGGATGCGCTCTAACCAGGCTGAGCTACGGGCCCATGAGGTGCCTCATACGGGACTCCCTGTCGGGAGATCCCATCAGCCGCTCGTATCGGATGTCACACCCGATGTCCGGCATCCAAGCCGTGGCACCATGTCATGAGCGGCAGCGACAGAGGATAACACCGAAGCACGCAAGGTAGTTCTGAGGGAGCCGCGAGCGATCTCGCCGCGAGGGTCGGCCGCGGACTCGTGGATCTCCTCGTCCCCACAGTCCAGGAATTCGGACTGGAGACCTTCGAGGGCGAAGTCGTCAGATGCCGGGGGTTGCGCTCGAAGCCGAGTCGGGTACGCCGCCAGGGTCGATGCGCGCCGACGCGATCAGATCTTACGACTGCGCTCAAATCGCTGCGTGCATCGGCGAACGGGCACTCATAGCGATCGCAGCCGAACAGAGGCAGGGGGGTTGACGCAGTGTGGCAATCCCCCTACGCTTAGTGGTGGGTTAACCACTCTATGTAGTCACTTTTGGGCTAGAGAACACGGGAGAAGTCGATGGCGGGGACACTCACACCCCGGCGCTGTGATGGCCACGGTCCACTGCTGGGGGCCACCGCAGCGGTGCCCACATGAGAGCGGTACGGCGATGGGTACTCACCGGGCTGATAACGGCACTGGTCGCAGCGACCGTCGTGGCGGGGGACGTGGGGTATGCCCAGCAGGCGCCCGGCTCCCGAATCGACCTGAGGGTGCTGCTCGTCACCGCCGACGTCTCCGGGTCGACCTTCGATGCCTGGGTCGATCTGCTGGAGCGTGAGCAGGTCCCCTACGACGTCGCCGATACGTCCGCCGGCGGCTCCCTGACCGAGCAGGACCTGCGGAGCGGCAACCGGGCGTTCTACCAGGGAGTCGTCTGCTCGACCGAGTGCGCCGCCATCCTCACGGATGCAGAGATGGCTGTGCTGGATGCCTTCCAGGCCGACTTCGGCATCCGGCGGGTCAATGCGTACGCATGGCCCGGCGCGGAATACGGCCTGACCTCTCCGTCGTTCAGTGGCTTCCTCGACTCTGAAGTCGGTCACCTCACGGCGGCCGGGACCGGGGTGTTCCCCTATCTCCGGGGGCCGGTCACGCTGGATGAGTGGACATGGGGCTTCTCGGCGACCCCGCTTCCCGGCTCGGACCACAGGACGCTGGTCGAGGGACCGGGCGGCACGTCTTGGGTCGGAGTGATCGAGAACTCCGCCGGTTTCGAGGAGATGGTGGTGACCATTGAAAGCGGCGCCGACGAGTTCCACAGCCTCCTGCTCGGTCATGGTCAGTTGGCGTGGGTCACCCGGGGTGTGTACCTGGGGTACAACCGCAACTACTTCTCCGCCCACCTCGACGACATCTTCCTGGCGAGCGATCGGTGGGACGTGGACGACAACATGACCCACCACGACGGAGGCGGCACGAATCCACTGATCCGCATGACCGCCGCTGATGCCGACCGGGCCATCGAATGGACCCGGCAGACCGGGGTCCGCCTCGACATGGCGTTCAACGGCGGGGGCAGCGATCGGGTCGTCGCCGCCCAGGGAAGCGACCCTCTGGCGGATGCACTCCTCGCTGAGAAGGACCTTTTCGGCTGGATCAACCACACCTACGAGCACAGCGACCTGACCGCGGCCGACGCCGATGAGGTGCGGACCGAGATCCTCCAGAACATCGACTTCGCCGCCGCCAATGGAATCCCGTTCGACCGTACCGAGCTGGTGACCGGTCGTCACTCGGGGCTCGACAACCCGGCAGTGCACAGTGTCCTCGGCGAACTCGGGATCGGCTGGGTGGCCGCCCAGCGGTCCAACGTTCCCGAGCCGATCGCTGCCGGCCCTTCCACTGTCGTCCCGCGGCACGGCTCCAGCCTCTACTACAACGTAGGGACCGTCGAGGAGATGCTCGATCAGTTCAACTACATCACCTTCGAGAACTGCGACCCGTCCCGGAGGCGGTGCCGCACGAGGCGCGCGACCTGGGATCAGATCGTCGACTGGGAGGCTGAGATCATGCTCGGCCACATCCTCGGGAATCAGCCGGAACCGCACTTCCTCCATCAGGGGAACATCGCCGAGGATGGGACCTTCTATCTGGTGTTCGGACCCGCCCTGGAGCGGTACCGGAGCCACCTCGCAGTCGAGTTGGTCCAGCCCGAGATGGGCGAAGCCGGGCGCTACCTGCTGCGGGCCAATGACTGGGAGGCGGCCCGGCCGGGCGTGACCGGGTACCTCCAGAACGGGTCCATCCATCTCGTGTCGCCGGTGTCGGTGCAGGTGCCGGTCACCGGGCTTCCGGGCGGCGAGGACTACGACGGGCTCCCCAGTGGCTGGGTCGCATTGGAACCCGGGGTCGAGCGGGTCATATCACTCGGGGCGACGGTGGATGTGGTGTCTCCGGTGATCACGGTGGTGGGGTT
>JABMPV010000186.1 GCA_013202595.1 bacterium | reverse complement strand
GGGATCTGCGGCACCCCGGCGAGCACGACGATCGCCGGGGCGAACATCGCCACCCGGTGCAGGACCGCGTTGTCGAGAAGGATGTCGTCCCACCCCCCTTCGGTCTTGAGCACGAGACGCCGAACTACCGGAGCGATCACCCGCCTGACGACCAAGTAGGAAACGAGCGCCGCAACGGCAACGGTCGCCAGGCCGACCATGATCTCAGCCCAATCGGCGAGGTCGAAGTCTTCGATGAGGTCCTTCAGCAATGGCTTCTCATCTTTCGGTCGGGAGCCGAGCAGAACCGACGCCGAGGCAACTCGGCCACCAGGCCCGCACGTTCGTCAACACATTGGACATTGTGCAGAGTCTAAGTCTGACGCCCAGGTGTACCGGTCACCCATCAGCCGACTGTCACCAACCTGATGGCCGGGTACACCTGGCTGCGCCGGAAAGCCCCGTTGCAAGGGTGCGGGTCACCTACAGTTTCTCGGCAGGAGCAACGGGCAGGAGCGGTGGGAACGGATGTCTGATGTGTGGCGTAACATCGTCGATTTCTTCGAGCGATTCCCTTACCTCGAAGCGCTGGCCATCGTGGCCCTATTCATGGTGCTGGCGAAGCTGTTCGATCGGTTGCTGACCGGGTTTCTTCGGAGGCTCGTCAATCGCTCGAAGACCGAGTTCGACGACAAGCTCCTGGAGCTCATGCACCGTCCGATCTTTACGACGGTCGCTCTGGTGGGCCTGATTCTCGCGACGTATCGCCTTGACCTCGGCCTGGCGTTGGAGACGAGGACTGTGCTGGTGGTCCAGACCATTCTGGTCATCGTCTGGGTGGTATTCGTCCTTCGATTCTTCAGGTTGCTGCTGGGCACCATGAAACGGAGCTCGGATCGCTTCGGAATCGTCCAGCCGTCCACCGAACCGTTGTTTTCCAACGCCGCTGCAGTGGTCTTCTTCATTGCAGGGGTCTACATGGTTCTCCTCATCTGGGACATCAATGTCACGGGCTGGGTGGCCTCGGCCGGCATTGTCGGCTTGGCACTCAGCTTTGCCGCTCAGGACACCCTGTCGAATCTGTTTGCAGGCGTCGCCATCCTTTCGGACCGGCCCTACGAGATAGGCGACTTCATCAGCCTGGACAGCGGTGAGCGAGGTGAGGTGACCAACATCGGTCTTCGCTCCACTCGACTACTCACCCGCGACGACGTCGAGGTATCGATTCCCAACGGCATCATGGGGGCGACCAAGATCGTCAACGAAGCCGGCGGCCCGCCGCGTCAGTTCCGCATTGGAGCCTCGGTCGGGGCCGCCTACGGCTCCGATATCGACGAAGTCGAGGCCATCCTCACAGGCGTCGGTGAGAGTCACCCGCTGACGCTGCCCGATCCTGAACCGAGGGTGCGGTTTCGAAGGTTCGGCGATTCCAGCCTCGATTTTGAATTGCTGTGCTGGATCGAGCGGCCGGTGGATAGGGGCCTCGTGCTACACGAGCTGAACTCGGAGATCTACCGCCGTTTCGCTGCGAACGGGATCAAGATCCCGTTTCCGCAGCAAGATGTCTATATCAAGGAGCTCCCGAGTACGGGCCCCCGCGATCAAGAGACCCGTGAACCCAGGTCCCGGAGGAACGGTCACTAGGTCGGTCGGTCAACTCAAGGCGGCAACCCCGACGACCTCTCCGGCACCCGGGACGCTGTGGATCGAAGTGAGCAACCACTCGGCCTTGCTTGAGGACGACTACGAACGCTTCATCGACGAGCATCTCACCGGAGGATCGGTATTCGACGACCTTGCCGACGCGTAGACCGGGAGTCCGGTGGCCAGTGAAGCGGGACGAACGTCTGATCGATCGAGGTGTGGGCGTTCTGTGGGCCCGGGGCAGATCGGGCCGACAGAGGACCTTCCCCACCAACGACAGAACCCCCTGTGACCAGGGGGCCGTGACCACCAACGGGGGTTGCCTGGAGAAGCTGCGAGGAATGCCGTAGGCATTTCCCTTCTCCCAAGGAACCCGAGCTTTGCTCGGGTTCTCGTGGCCTGATAGGACGGCTTTCACACCTCGAAGTGCCTGGTCAGAAGCCTGGATAGGTACCCGATCGGTGTCTTGAAAGCGCTCCAGCTACAAGCACCCCCAACCACGTGAGCAGCGTCAGCCACACGTCCGCGAAGAAACGCCGGTGGTAGAGCGCAGTCATATCCCGCATGCGCCGCAGTTGTCGTTCGGCAACCGTGCGAGCCTCGATCACCGGATCCCCCCTCCCGGCCGCACCTCTGCGGCGGCAGCGAT
>JABMPV010000185.1 GCA_013202595.1 bacterium | reverse complement strand
GTACTTGGTGACGACCATGGGCGCTGAGCGGGATCTCTTCGTACGCACCGAAGACGCCTTCCACATCGACCAACCAGCCGCGAATGGATTGGTGGAGATCGCCGATCCCGTACTCGGCGCCCCAGCGGAACCACCCCGCCGCGGCGGGAGCCACCTCGCCGGCGACGGCGAGAGCCTCGTCGGAGAGCTCACCGGTGACGAGGATGGCGCCCTCATCCAGGATGGCCAGTTTCTCCGCTGCGATGGCGGCGATGGTGTCGCCGAGGTAATCCATGTGATCGAGAGCGACCGACGTGACGACGGCAACGGCACCGTCGGCTGCATTCGAGGCGTCGAGCCTGCCACCGAGACCGGTTTCGATCACCGAGGCCTGTACGGAGCGCTCAGCGAACCAGGCAAACGCCAGAGCAGTCGTCAGCTCGAAATACGTGACCAGGTCGCCCGATCGCTCCTCGTACAGATCGACGATGGGAGCGATCTCCGCGAGGGCGGCAGCGAACTCATCTGGCGTCATCACCCTGCCGCCGACCTCGTATCGCTGTTCGACCCGCTGGAGATGGGGAGAGGTGAACAACCCGGCATCCAACCCGTGGGCCCCGAGGATCGCCGCCGCCATACGCGACGTCGATGTCTTGCCGTTGGTGCCGGCCACATGGATGATCGGCGCCGTCCTGTGGGGCTCGGCCAGGAGATCGAGCAAGCCGATGATCCGATCCAGCCCGGGCTTCACGCCGCGATCGGCGTGTGCGTCCAGATACGCGAGTGCGCTGAGGTGGTCCATGGGCGCTAACCCAGCTCGTCCAGTTGGGCGCTGAGCTTGGCCATCCGCTCTGCCGCCTCCTGAGCCTTGGCGCGCTCCTTGGCCACCACAGCTTCGGGTGCCTTTGCGATGAACTCCTTGTTGGCCAGCTTGCGCTCGGTGGACTCGGCGAGACCACGCGCATCGACGAGCGCCTTCTCCAGCCGGGCTCGCTCTGCCTCGATGTCGACGATCCCTTCGAGCGAGATGAACGCCTGAAGCGGTCCTATCACCATGCGTGTGCGCCCCGACGTGTCGTCCAACCGGGTGGTCCATGCAGGCTGGAGTCCGGCCAGGGACGCTACCTGCGCCGCCCACCAGCCATCTGCGACACCGTCGGGGTCGGCGATCACCACGTCGAGGGGATGACGCGGACCGAGCCCGTGCTCCGCTCTGAAGCGGCGGAACGCTGTGATCAGGTCCTGGAACACGCCGAAGCTCGCCGGTCCGGACACATTGGGTGGCTCGGGCCAGTCGGCTCCCGCCAGCAGGCCGTCGCCGACCAGATGCGACCACAGCTCCTCGGTCACAAAGGGCATGACCGGATGGAACAGCTTGAGGATGTCTCGCAGGACCACTCCCACTGTCGCCGCCGTCTCCGGGTCACCCGACTTCAGCTGACCCTTGGCGAGTTCGAGGTACCAGTCGAATGCCTCCGACCAGGCGAAGTTGTACAGGAGCCCGTACGCCTCGGAGAAGCGATACTCGTCCATGAGCTCATCGAACCGGGTGGTGGTGGCGCTCAGGCGCGAAAGGATCCAGGCTGCTTCGGGAGCCGGGTCGTCGGGGTATCCGCCGTTGGCGGGGACACCCGCGCCCTCGACATGGGGCAGAGCGAAACGCACCGCATTCCACAGCTTGTTGCCAAAGCGGCGAGCGGCATCGACCCACTCGATCTGGAACGGCACGTCCTGGCCCGGCGCTGCCGCCTGGATGAGCGCGAGACGCAAGGCATCGGCTCCGTGCTCCTCGGCGACGTCGAGCGGATCCACGGTGTTGCCGAGGCTCTTGGACATCTTGCGGCCGTCCGGGGCCCGCACCAACCCGTGGATGACGATGTCAGGGAAGGGAGCCTCCGCAGGGAAGTGGAGGCCCATCTTGATCATCCGGGCCACCCAGAAGTAGATGATGTCGTAGCCCGTAACCATCACCGAGTTCGGATAGAACTTGCGCATGTCTTCGGTGTCGGCGGGCCAGCCGAGCGTCGAGAACGGCCAGAGAGCAGACGAGAACCAGGTGTCG
>JABMPV010000184.1 GCA_013202595.1 bacterium | reverse complement strand
TCGTTGTGCTGGGTGGGGATCGGCCCGCTGCCGACTCGTGAGATATAGTCCTTGGTGATGCCGAGCACCTTGTCGATGTCCTTCGGCCCCTGAACGACTCCCGTCAGTGCTCCGCCCGAACTGGGGTTGGACGATGTGACGAAGGGATAGGTGCCGTGATCGACGTCGAGCAGGACTCCCTGAGCACCCTCGAACACGACCGTCTTGCCGGCCTTGATGGCGTTCCACACGAGCAGTGACGTGTCCTCCACGTGCTCGAGCAGGCGGGCAGCGTATTCGAGGTACTCCTCGACGATCTTGTCGGGATCGAACGGGAGCTGGTTGTAGAGCTTGGTGAAGAGGGGGTTCTTCTCGTGGAGGGCCACTTCGACCTTGTCGCGCAGGATCTTGGGATCGAACAGGTCCTGCATGCGAATGCCCTGCCGTGAAACCTTGTCCTGATAGGCGGGGCCGATGCCCCGCTTCGTCGTGCCGATCTGCTGGCCGCCCAGGAACCGCTCTCTGAGGGCGTCGAGCTTCCTGTGGTAGGGCATGATCAGGTGGGCGTTGGCGGAGACTCTGAGACCGGATGGGTCGAAGCCCCTGGCCCTGATCTTGTCCATCTCCTCGAGGAGGACCTTGGGGTCGACCACGCACCCGTTGCCGATGACGGTCGTCACCTCCGGGTAGATGATCCCGCTCGGCAGCAGGCTGAGGGCGAACACCTCGTCACCGATGACGATGGTGTGGCCTGCGTTGTTGCCGCCCTGGTAGCGGACGACGACATCAGCATGTTGCGCGAGGAGATTGGCGATCTTCCCCTTGCCTTCGTCCCCCCATTGGGCACCGACGACGACGGTTGCGGGCATGTTGTAGCTCTCCCGATCGGCCGGATCGCCATGGTACTTGGGGCAGGGACGGCCTCATCGCCCTCGGCGACGGCCGTTCCGGGCGCGTACCCACCCTCCGCCGCTACCCTCGCGTGCCATGCCTCGTATCCGCGCCGACTCCATTGCCGAGCACAAGGAACAGACGCGCGTCGACATCCTCCTGGCGGCTGCGGCGCTGTTCAGGGCGCAGGGTTATGGCGAGACGTCTCTGTCGGACATCGCCTCGTATGTGGGCGTCGGCAGGACGACGCTGTACGAGTACTTCACCGACAAGGAGGACATCCTCGTCAGCCTGGTCGACGAGAGCCTTCCTTCGATGATGGACGACATGCTGTCCGGCCTCCCCGACGAGGTGTCGTGCCGGGATCGGCTCAGCGAGTTGATCGGCCGGGGCCTCGGGTATGTGTCGGACGAGTCGAACCTGGGCGCCATGCTCATGCGGGAGCTCCCACGGCTGTCCCCGGGGGCACAGCGGAAGATCGGGATGGCCCATAGGCGGTTGTCCCAGGCCATCTTTACCTGCGTCCAGACCGGGATCGAGCGCGGAGAGTTCCGCCAGATGGATCACAGGGCTGCAGGTGAGATCGTCAACTCGCTGATGATGTCGGCCTCGCAGACCCTGATGCGGAGCGCCCAGCCGCCCGAGAAGCATCAGACCATGGCTGAGACGATCATCGAGTTCGTCTTTGAGGGCCTCTCGAAGGACTGAAGTCCCCGTTCCGAAGGTTGCCGGAAGTCCCGGCGGCATCCATCTTCCGCGGATGGACGACAATGGCGCCATGACCCGCACTCTCTTCACCAATTGCAGAATCTTCGACGGCACCGGATCACCGATCGGCGAGGGCGAGGTCCTCGTCGAGGATGGCCTGATCAGCGACGTCGGCTCAGGACTCGTGGCCGACGAGGTGGTCGACCTCGGCGGAAAGACCCTCCTTCCCGGTCTGTTCGATTGCCACGTCCACGTCGCCATCGCCGGCGTCGATGTGTTCGGACTCGTCCAGGAGCCGTTCTCGCTGAAGTTCTACTCGGCCGAGCGGAATCTCCGATCGACCCTCGATGCAGGGATCACGACGGTTCGCGACGCCGGTGGGGCGGATCTCGGTGTGAAAACAGCCGTCGAGCGTGGCTGGATCGCGGGGCCGAGAATGCAGATCTCCCTGACGATGCTGAGTCAGACCGGCGGCCACGGCGACGACTGGATGCCGAGTGGCGCCCACATCCCTCTGCTCGGCTCCCATCCGGGTGTGCCCGACAACATCGTCGACGGTCCCGACGAGATGCGACGCAAGGTCCGCGAACTGGTCAGGGCCGGGGCCGATGTCATCAAGGTCGCCACCAGTGGCGGCGTGCTGTCACCGCGCGACG
>JABMPV010000183.1 GCA_013202595.1 bacterium | reverse complement strand
GCATGGTTGTGGGAGGCGTTGGCCACTGCCGACTCCAGCGTCTTGCTGATCGGGTCGGCGGCGCGCCGCTGCGTGAACTTCAGCACATTGCGGGCCTCGACGACCGGGAGTCCCCGGACGAGGTCCAGCACGCGCCGGACCTTGTACGGCGACTGGCGAATGAACCGGGCGCTGGCGTGCACCTTCATCGCTTCCTCACTGCCGCTCCGGCATGGCCACGGAAGGTGCGCGTCGGTGCGAACTCTCCCAACTTGTGGCCCACCATCGACTCGGTCACGTAGACGGGCACATGCCTGCGGCCGTCGTGAACCGCCAGGGTATGGCCGACCATCTCCGGGATGACCGTTGAACGGCGGCTCCAGGTCTTGATGACCCGCTTGTCGTTGGTCGCGTTTGCCCGTTCGATCTTCTTGAGGAGGTGCTCGTCGACAAACGGCCCCTTCTTCAGGCTGCGCGCCATGGCTACCTCCTCCCCTTCTTCGTGCGGCGTCGCACGATGTACTTGTTGGAATCCTTGTTCTTCTTACGGGTCCGCCCCTCCGGCTTGCCCCATGGGCTCGTCGGATGGCGGCCACCACTGCTCTTGCCCTCGCCACCGCCGAGTGGGTGGTCTACGGGGTTCATGGCGACACCGCGGCTCTGCGGGCGGACGCCCTTCCACCGGCTCACGCCGGCCTTGCCGCCCTTGATCAACTCGGCCTCGGGGTTGCCGACCTGGCCGATCGAGGCCCTGCAGTCGAGAGGCACGTTGCGCATCTCGCCCGAAGGCAGCCTCAGCAGGGCCATCGTGCCCTCTTTGGCCACCAACTGGATGGCGGTGCCGGCCGAGCGGCCCAACTTGGCGCCGCCGCCGGGACGCAACTCGACGGCATGCACCTGGGTGCCTGCCGGGATGTTCCGCAACGGGAGAGCATTGCCGGGGCGAATCTCAGCGCCCGAACCTGATTCGAGCACGTCGCCGACCTTCACCTGCAGCGGGGCCAGGATATAGGCCTTCTCGCCGTCGTGATAGTGCAGCAGGGCGATGCGAGCGTTCCTGTTGGGGTCGTATTCGATGGCCTTGACCGTGGCGGGGATCCCGTCCTTGACACGGCGGAAATCGACGATGCGATACCGGCGCTTGTGACCGCCGCCGCGATGGCGCGACGTGATGCGGCCGTAGGAGTTGCGTCCTCCGGAACTGGACTTCTTTGCGATCAGCGACTTCTCCGGTTCCGTCTTTGTGATCTCAGAGAAATCGGAGACCGTACGGAAACGGCGGCCGGGTGATGTCGGTTTGTACTTCTTGATACCCATCGTTCTATACCCCGAAGATGTCGATCTCGTCGCCGGGTGCAAGCTTCACCAGAGCACGCTTGGTGCTGGAACGCGAGCCCACCACCCAGCCGGTCCGCTTCGTCTTACCCTTGCGATTGATGGTGTTCACCGAAAGAACCTTGACACCGAAGATCGATTCGACGGCCTGCTTGATCTCGGTCTTGTTGGCCCGCGGGTCCACCTGGAATGTATACGTGTTCGCATCCTCGACCAGGTCGTAGGACTTCTCAGAGACGATGGGCTTGTAGATCAGGTCCCGAGGATTCTTCGTCATTCGGCACCCCCTTCTGCGTCATCGCGCACGAAGTCGGAGTCGCTGACCTCATAGGCACCCCGCTGGCCTGCGCCTGCGATGGTGGCCGAGGTGAAGACGACCGTCTCCGCCCAGAGCACGTCGTATGTGTTCAATTGATTGGCCGGCAGCAGCACCAGGTTCTGGAGGTTGCGCAGCGATCGGACGGCGATGTCGTCACCGCTGCCCAGCACGAAGAGCGTCTTGCCCTGAAGGCCCATCGCCTCGAGGAGCGCCACGGCACGCTTCGTCTTGGGCTCGTCCCAATCGAAACTCTCGATGACCTTGATGTGGCTCTCAGCCGCCCTGGCGGACAGAGCGCTGCGCAATGCGAGGCGCTTCATCTTCTTGGGCGTCCGCTGCGCGTAGCTGCGGGGCTTTGGTCCGTGGACCACACCGCCACCGCGCCACTGCGGAGAGCGGATCGATCCGTGACGTGCCCGGCCGAGGCCCTTCTGGCGCCACGGCTTGCGACCGCCGCCTCTGACCTCGGAGCGGGTCTTGGTCGAAGCAGTGCCGCTGCGGCCCGCAGCCCGCTGGGCTGTGACGACCTGGTGCATGACCGGGACATTTGGCTCGATGCCGAAGATCTCGGGATCGAGGGCCACTTCGCCCGTCTCCACACCGGCCGACGAGTACAGAATGGCTACACGGTTCTCAGCCACGTGTCTTCACCGCCTCTCGGACCAGCACGACAGCGCCCTTTGCCCCGGGCACGGCGCCCTTCAGCATGAGCAGGCCGCGATCGGCGTCCACTTGAACGACTTCGAGGTTCATCACTGTGCGCTGCTCGCCGCCCATGCGGCCCGGCAGTTTGACCCCCTTGAACACCCGGGAAGGTGTGGCGCATGCGCCGATGGATCCGGGGGCACGATGGACCCTGTGGACTCCATGGCTGGCGCCCTGGCCCGCGAAGTTGTGGCGCTTCATCACACCCTGGAAGCCCTTGCCCCTGGAGACACCTGCCACATCCGCTCGCTGCCCGACCACGAACACGTCTGCGACCGAGATCTCCTGGCCGAGCGTGTACTGGCCGGGATCATCCACCCGCAACTCGACGAGATGCCGGTGCGGGGCGATGCCCGCCTTGGAATAGTGACCCGTCATGGGACCGTTCGACTTGCGCGCCGGGATCTCCTGAAAGGCGATCTGGATGGCGCCGTAGCCGTCCGACTCCGTCGTCTTGATCTGAGCAACGTGACACGGCCCGGCCTTGAGGACGGTCACGGGGATTGCCCGCGCCTCGTCATCGAAGACCTGGGTCATGCCCAGTTTCTCTCCGAGGATGGCCTTCACGTCTTGATCTCCACTTCCACGCCCGCAGGCAAGTCGAGACGCATCAACGAATCCACCGTCTTCGGTGTCGGCTCGAGGATGTCAATGAGCCGCTTGTGAATGCGCATCTCGAAGTGCTCGCGCGAGTTCTTGTCCTTATGGGGCGACCTGATGACGCAGTACCGATGGATCTCAGTCGGCAGCGGCACGGGGCCCTTGATCTTCGCCTGGGTCCGGATGACCGTCTCAGCAATCTTCCGCGCCGACTCATCGACCACCTCGTGGTCGTAGGCCTTGAGTCGGATTCGGATCCTGTGCTCGTCTGCCACGCTTGCGCCTCTCGCTCGTTCCCGATGCCTGCTATTTGATGATCTTGATG
>JABMPV010000182.1 GCA_013202595.1 bacterium | reverse complement strand
GACCCCAGTCCCCCGATGGCTCGAGATGGGCCAGAGCCAGCCGGCGCTCGCCCGCCGCGACATCCGGGAGAATCTCGGACTTCTGCTCTTCGGTACCGGCTCGGAGGACGAGATCCGCACCCAGGACGATCGAGGACAGGTAGGGCACAGGGAAGAGCGAGCGGCCCATCTCCTCCATGAGGATGGCCACCTCCATGAAGGAGAACCCGGCTCCTCCGTACTCCTCGGGGATCGCCATCGCCTGCCATCCCTGCTCGGCGATAGCCTGCCAGTGGCCGTCATCGAATCCCGAGTCGGTCTCCATCAGGCTGCGCACGACCGCGGCCGGAACCTTGTCATCGAGAAACCGCCGCGCGGTGTCTTTCAGCATCTGCTGCTCGTCGCTGAAGGCGAAATCCACGAGATCCTCCCCGAGAGGTGGCCGGCCGCGTGAAGCGTAGCCGCGCGGCACAATCCCGGCTTCCGGTACGCTCGCCCCGTGCACCACGGTTACCCCATCCGCCTGCCAGACGGGCCCGTGATCGATCGGGTCGTCGCCGGTCCGCTCGACAACAACATCTACATCGTCTCGGACCCTTCGACGGGAGAAGCGGTCATCATCGACGCTGCCGATGAACCGGGTGTGATCCTCGCCGCATGCCGTGACCTCACCGTCACGGCGATCCTCACCACCCACGGGCACTGGGACCACGTGGCCGCCGCCGATGCAGTGGCGGATGCGCTCGGTGCGCCGATCCACATCCATCCCGCCGATCATGCCGCATCGGGCCTGGACCAGACCAATCCCCTCACCGACGACGAAGCCGTCGGGGTGGGTGGGTTCGAGTTGCGGTCCATCGCCACGCCGGGCCACACACCGGGTTCGATGTGCTTCGCCGGCTATGGAATCGTATTCACCGGCGACACCCTCTTTCCCGGTGGCCCGGGCGCCACCGGTGACCCTGAAGCCTTTCGGACCATCATGGGCAGCCTTCGCACCCGGCTGTTCATCATGCCCGACGACACGTTGGTGCTCCCGGGCCACGGAGCACCAACGACCCTCGGAACCGAGCGTCCGTCACTCGACGGCTGGCAGGCACGCGGTTGGTGACAACTCACCAGAAATCGGCCGGCGACCGGGTCGCCAGAAATCGGCCGGGAATAGGAATTCAGAAAGGGAACCATGGAAATCGGTCTCATGACAGAGCCCCAGTTGGGGATGACGTACGACGAACAGGCCGGCCTCGCCCGGCTTGCTGAGTCCGTGGGCGCAACCACCTTCGCCAGGTCGGACCACTACGCGTTCACCGGATTTGAAGCCCCCCATGCGACCGACGCCTTCGCGGCGCTCGGCGGCCTCGCCCGCGACACCGCCACGATCGGCCTCTGCGTGCTGGTCAGCCCGATCACCTTCCGGCACCCGGCGGTGATCGCCAAGCAGGCAGCGACGATCGACGAGATGTCCGGCGGGCGCCTGTCGCTCGGGGTCGGCACCGGATGGATGGAGCACGAGCACGAGGCATTCGGACTCCCCTTCCCCGATACCGCCGAGCGATACGCCAGACTCGAAGAGGCGCTGCAGTACCTCAGGTCGGCGTTCGGCAAGGACGAGAGTGGCTTCTCGGGCCAGTTCTACAGCATCACAGATGAGCCGATCGTCCCGCTGCCCACCGGCAATCTGCCGATCATCGTCGGCGGATCCGGACCAAAGAGGACACCCCGGCTCGCCGGCACCTACGGGGACGAGTACAACCTGTTCCCAATGGCCGGCAACGAGATCCGGGAGCGGGTCGAGCGTGCCAGAGAATCGGCATCCGCCGCCGGCCGGGACCCGGGCGCTCTGACCATCAGCATGATGTCTCAGGCAGTAGTCGGAACCGACGAAACGTCGTATCGGAGTGCGCTCGAACAGGTGGCGGCCGCCCATCCATTCGGAAGGACCGCCGAACAGATCGAGGAGCGCTTGCGTGAGACCGGCGCCCCCGTGGGAACACCAGACGAGGTGGGAGAGGCCATCGGGAAACTCGAACAAGCGGGTGTGCAGCGGATCTATCTGCAATGGTTCGGGCCGTACAGCCATGACCTCGTCGGCTCTCAGCTCAGACTATTGATGGGATGACCGGTCGGTAAACTCCGCCACCATGACCCACCACCGCCCCAAGGTGTTCGGGATCGGCTTCCACAAGACGGCCACAAAATCCCTCGCCAATGCGCTCAGACAGCTCGACTACCAGGTGACGGGCCCCTTCGGCGTCAGGGATCCAGACATCGGTGAGCACGCTCTCGCCGAAGCGCTACCGCGGGCGCACGAGAACGACGCAGCCCAGGACAACCCGTGGCCTCTGCTGTACAAGGAACTCGATGCCGAGTTCCCCGGCAGCAAGTTCGTCCTCACCTACCGCGAGCCGGCCGAGTGGATCCACAGCGTCGTCAGCCATTTCGGCGGCGGCACTACCGCCATGCGCGAGTGGATCTACGACGGTCTCGGCGACCCTGTGGGTCACGAGGACCTCTACCTGGCCAAGTACAACGCCCACAACCATGAAGTCATCGCCCATTTCGCCGATCGCCCCGATGACCTGCTGATCCTCCGCATCACCGAGGGCGAGGGGTTCGAGAAGCTCTGTCCGTTCCTGGGCCTCGAGACCCCTGCGATCACCGCCTTCCCGCACGCCAACCCGGCCGGAAATCGCCTCGATCGCCGCGCCCGCACCGGTGGAAAGGGGAAGGGCAAAGGCCCAGGTGCCGGAAAGGGCCAGGGACAGAGAAAGGGCCAGGGACAGAGAAAGGGTCAGGGTCGAGGACCCGGCGCGCGTAAGGGTGCAGGTCAGGGGAAGGGCCGCGGTCCCGGAGCGGGCATGGGCAAAGGACAAGGTCCCGGCCGCACGCAGAAACCCGACACAGGACCCGACGATCCCGATTCGACGCCGGGCCAACCTCCTCCGGAGACCCCCGACACGCCTGCCACGTGACCTTCAGGTCACCGCACATCTCGAATAGAGACTCAAGATTCGAGCCACTTCGAACCGAAGGAATGAGCCTATGAAGACTCGCCTCGTACTCGCCCTCGCCGCACTTTCTCTCATCGCCGCCGCCTGCGGAACCGAACCGTCCGCCGAAGGTGGCGTCGTCCTCCGCTACGGCCTCCAACCCGGCTTCGACATGGTCTACGACGTCGGTCAGGTCATCGACATGACCATGACCGTCGAAGGCGAAGGAGCCGATTCCCTGTTCGGCCCGGCCGGCGACATCACCATGTCGATGGACACAACGTCGACAATGGGCTACTCGGTCGTCGAGGGCCCGGATCCCGACACCGTCGAGATCCGGATTCGCACCGAATTGGTCGGCGGGACGATGACCATCGCCGGCATGGGTGAGGACGAAACCATCGATCTATCCGACGCACCGGACACGTCGGAGTTCGACACCGAGATGGTGCTGGTCCTCGACCCGACGGGGAAGATCATCGACCTCAGCGTGGCCGGGGAGCAGGTGCCGCTCGGATTGTTCGGCGATTCACTCGATGGCCTCATGGGCGGTGCATTCGGCTCGCGGGGCTTCTCAGGCCCCGTCTTCCCCGAAGAGCCGATCACGGTCGGCTCCACATGGACGACAGATGAGACCAGAAGTGTCTTCGGCATGGAGTTCGCCGCATCGGCAACCCACACCTATACGGCCGACGAGACGCTGAATGGCCGCCTGGTCGCCAGGATCGATTCGACGGTCGCCCTGGAGGCGCTCGATGTCGATCTCCTCGAGATGGTCATGCAGATGATGGCGTCGCCCGACCTCGCCGACCTCGCCGGAGCAGACGCCGAGGACTTGGATCTGGCCTTCGCGATGTTCGAAGCACTCGGCATGGAGATGCGCATGACCTCGGAGCGCAGCACCAGCGAGATGACCACCTGGTTCGACCCTGCAGAAGGCATCGTCGTGAAGAGCGTCGTATCCCAACCGATGACACTGGCGATGACGATGGCCAACATCCCGGAGATGGACGGCGACATGGGCATCGATATGACCATGAATCTCGACCAGACGATGGTGCTCAGCGACTGATCGCCTTTCGATAGGCACCGTGGCATCGATATGCTCTCGGGCATGTCCGATCAACCCCTGCTCGTCGTCGATGACCTGCGCGCCTCAGTCGAGGGCACTGAGATCCTCAAAGGTGTCTCACTGACAGTCGACCGCGGCCAAATCCACGCACTGATGGGCCCAAACGGCTCCGGCAAATCCACGCTCGCAAACGTCCTCATGGGCCATCCCGCCTATGTGGTCACGGGTGGCCGCATCTACTTCAAGGGCGATGACGTCACCAAACTGACTCCCGACAAGCGGGGACAGGCCGGCATGTTCCTGGCCTTCCAGTACCCCGAGGAGATCCCGGGCGTCTCGGTCGTCAACTTCCTGCGCGCTGCGCTCAGCAACCGCACAGGCACCGACTACACCGTGCTCGAACTTCGCCTCAAGGTCATGGAGACCATGGAGGAGTTGGGCATGGAAGCCACGTTTGCCGACAGGTACCTCAACGAGGGCTTCTCCGGCGGAGAGCGCAAGCGCAACGAGATCCTCCAGATGGCGGTGCTGCAGCCGGAACTGGCTGTGATGGACGAGACCGACTCCGGG
>JABMPV010000181.1 GCA_013202595.1 bacterium | reverse complement strand
GTCGTGAAGGCCACGTTCATCATCGACACCCCCGCGACCGAGATACCGGCCGGGATGGAAGCGAGGACGGCGGTCAGCGGACCGGCGAGGCCCGATATCGCTCCCGACATCGCTGCGAGGGCGAAGAACCCTCCTCCGAGTGATGCAAGGCCGAGGACGAACACCCTCCCGAGGCCGATTGCCGCGATCACTCTCGGAGCCAGGGTGACGCCCAGCGCTCCCACCACTGCATGCCCGGCGAAGAAGACACCGATCAGCGTGCCCGTGGCGAGACCCAGGCGGTCCCTGGCAAACAGCACCAGCAACGCCTCCATCGGCACAAACAGCACGTTGCCTGCGGTTGCGGCGACGGTTGCCGCCCGCAACCGTGCCTCATGCCGAAGGTACCTGATCCCCTCGGTGAATGCGGGCCACCACGGGTCCCCCCCGGAACTGAGCGCTCGTGGGCTGATCTCGGTCAGCACGAGCACGAAGAGCGCGGACACACCGAACGTGACTGCATTGACGGTGAAGGCGACGATGAAACCGCCCCCCACCGTGACGATGAGCCCTGCGAGTGCGGGCCCGAGAGCCCATGCAGCCGTCCTGATGAACTGCAGGCGCGTATTGATCGTGACCAGCTTGCCGTCCCCGACCAACGACGGCATCCAGGCCTGGAAGCCGGCGTCGAACGTCACCGTCATCGATCCGGCGAGAAACGCCACGAGGAAGGCCATCCATGGCCTGGCACTACCCGACCCTGCTGCGATGGCGAGGGCGGCGAAGGCAACCATCCGGGCCACGTCGGCCGCGATCAGCGCCCGCTTCAGGGAGATCCGGTCGAGGGCGACCCCGACGGCGAATCCGAACAGAAGGGTCGGAAGTGTCTCTGAGGCCATCGTCAATCCCAGATCGAGAGCCGATCCGGTCAGTTCGAGGACGAACAGGGGGAGTGCGAGCAACGCGATGTAGTCACCCAGCAGCGAGACGGCCTGCCCCAATATGATCGGTGTGACGTTGCGAGCGCCCGGGTCGCGGTCCATGGCGGGCGAGGATACCGCCGCTGAGGAGGGCCGGGGTGTCAGTCAGCGTCACGCCGTGAGGTAGCCTTGTGCCGTGGACGCCACGCATGATGCGTCGCACCACTGGAGCGACAGCTGCCACCGAAAGGTACGGATGAAGTGGCACGTGTGAAGGAATTGCCCGATCTCGTCACCGAGTTCACCGATCTCGCCAAGGAGTACGTGCGGGAGCGGACCGTCGAGCCGGCCAAGAAGCTGGGACGCCTGGGTGGATACGGTCTCGCAGCAGCGATCATGTTCGTGCTGGCTGCACTGTTTCTCGGCATCGCAGCGACCAGGACGCTCATCCGGGTGCTCCCAGATGGCGCCATCTGGAGCGGTCTCGGCTACTTCCTCGGCATGCTGACACTTCTGGCCGTGACCGGCTTCGTTGGATGGAGGGCCTCGAAATGACCGTGGAGAAGAGCGATCTCGAAGCAAAGCTCCGCGAGATCCAGGAAGTGGTCGACGAGACCACCGAGTCCGCCAAGAACACCGGGATCGCCGTGGCGGTCGGCGTGGTGCTCCTGCTCCTCATCGTCTTCTTCCTCGGCCGCCGCAAAGGGAAGAAGGGCTCGGCCAGGGTCGAGGTCTACCGGCTCGGCTGACCTCGCTTCGGCTCGGCTGACCTCGCTTCGGCTCGGCTGACCTCGCGTTCGCAGCGGGACACAGTCAGCCCTCGATCTCGATCGCCTCAGGCCCCTCGGGTCCCATCATCGTGATCCGAACGCCCCTGCCCGGCTTGAGGTTCTTCGACCACAGCAGTTCCCGTCCACGCCCCACGCGCCTGGCGACACCCACTGCGGCCACCGCTGCTCCGAGACCTGCGAGGCCGGGGACACCCCTGCGAGCGCCCCGGAACATCAGCACCGCTCCCCAACGAATCAACGACATGCCCGGATGGTACCTACCATGGCGGTCATGTTTCGTAACCGACGCAGCCGCGAGCGCATGGTCAAGATCCTGGGGATCCTCATCGCAGCGGCCATGCTGCTCTCATTCACCCTTCCATTCCTGCTCTCCGGCCGGTGAGTAACCCATTCATCGTCGGCGATCTCTGCCATCTCATCGATAGCAAGGGACGCCGGTACCTCGTCGATCTGGCAGAGGGCGCCCATTTCCAATATCACGTTGGGAAGGTCGCACATGACGACATCCTCGGAGGCGAGGACGGGATCGTCGTGACGTCCTCGCGTGGCGGCAAGATCACCGCAGTGCGACCCGGCCTCGCCGAGTACGTCCTGACGATGCCCCGCGGCGCCCAGGTGGTCTACCCCAAGGACTGGGGACCCATCCTGGTCTGGGGCGACATCGGGCCGGGGATGACTGTCGTGGAGGCAGGAACCGGCTCAGGAGCGCTCACCATGGCACTCGTGAGAGCCGTCGGGCCCACGGGCAAGGTGATCTCGTTCGATCGCCGCGACGACCACCACCTGCACGCCACCAAGACCATCGAGCGATTCTTCGGGGCCGTGCCTGAGAACTGTGAGCTCCACATCGGCGACATCGCCGAGGAACTCGGTTCCCTTTCGGCTGATCGGGTCGTCCTCGATCTCCCCGAACCGTGGGAGGTTGCGGTGCCGGCAGCAGACGCATTGATGCCCGGAGGCAGGATCATCATCTACCTGCCGAGCATCGGCCAGGTCCAGCGCGCCCACTATTCGTTGCACGAGGCGGGGCGCTTCGACGACCCTGCAACCTTCGAGGTCCTCCATCGCGAATGGGTGGTGGACGGCCGCGCCGTCCGCCCCTCTGGGCAGATGGTCGGCCACACCGGGTTCATCACGACGGCTCGCCGCGTGGTGCCCAGACCGGGCTGACCGCGGACTGCGAGAGGCACCAAACAGTTCGGCCCCGCCTGAGCGGGGCCGAAACACTCACCGGATGTCGGAGCCTATGGCTCGATGAAGATGCACTCTCCTGGGCACTCTTCGGCGGACTCGATGGTGATGTCCTCCTGCCCGGCGGGCACGACGCCGAGGCCTGCGGCCCCTTCGGCGTTGCCCTCACTCGCAGCGAAAATGGTATCGCCTTCGCGTACATATGCCAGCCCGTCGTCGAGCAGGACGAATACGTCCGGGGCGATCTCCTCGCACAGGCCATCGCCCGTACATAGATCCTGGTCGATCCAAACCTTCATGATCAGTAATGCTCCGTAATCGGTACTGCTGGGATTGTAGTTCCGTCCGGGAACCATCCAAGCACCCCGGAGAAACCGGGGGACACCGGTGGGTGCCGTTCGACGAGTGCACCCGTATACTGCGCGTGGGGCCGGGCGCACCGGCTCTTTGGCGTCTGTGGGCGCGATCGGTTGCGCCCGCCGAGGAGGCGAGATCCCATGGATGCAGAGTCGACGGCACGAGACCTTCAAGCAACCATCGCGATGCTCGAAGAGGAGATCTCGGTCCTTCGGCGTCGGCTGCAGGACGCGCCCCGCCGGGTCAGGGTTCTCGAAGAGCGCCTGATGGAAACCAAGGGGCGTCTCTCGCAGGCCGTCTCTCAGAACGATCGGCTCAGTTCTGCTCTCGAGGAGACCCGTGATCAGCTCGCCGTCCTGAGGGAAGAGGTCGAGAAGCTCACGGCTCCGCCCAATCCCTTTGGCATCGTCGAAGGGCTCAACACCGACGGCACCATCGACGTCCTCGCAGCGGGCAGGAAGCTCAGGGTGAGCGTCGACCCCTCCATCGAGATCAAGGACCTCGAACGAGGCCAGGAAGTCCTTCTCAACGAGGCCATGAACGTGATCGATGTCCGGCACTTCGATGTGCGGGGCGAGGTCGCCACCGTCAAGGAGATCCTCGACGACGGCCGGATCATCATCCTCGGGAGGGCCGACGAGGAACGAGTCGTCGAACCCGCCGGTCCCATGCGGGACCAGTATCTCCGTGTCGGCGACCACGTGCGTGTCGACCCGAGAACGGGCATCGTCTACGAGCGACTGGTCAGACCCGAGACAGAGGAACTCGTCCTCGAAGAGGTGCCGAACGTCGACTACACCGACATCGGTGGCCTCTCGGAGCAGATCGAGACCATCCAGGACGCCGTCGAACTGCCCTATGTGCACAAGGCGCTCTTCGAGGAGTATGGCCTCGCCGCACCAAAGGGCGTGCTGCTTTACGGGCCTCCGGGGTGCGGCAAGACCCTCATCGCAAAGGCCGTGGCCAACAGCCTCGCCCGCGCCGTCTCGGAGAAGACGGGCAGCGAGGACACCCGGTCGTACTTCCTCAACATCAAGGGCCCTGAGCTGCTCAACAAGTACGTCGGTGAGACAGAACGGCAGATCAGGCTCATCTTCTCGAGAGCCAAGGAGAAGTCGACCGAGGGCGTGCCTGTGATCGTCTTCTTCGACGAGATGGACTCGCTGTTCAGAGCGCGGGGGAGCGGCATCTCCTCCGATGTCGAGTCGACCATCGTCCCCCAGTTGCTGTCGGAATTGGACGGTGTCGAAGGGCTGAAGAACGTCATCGTCATCGGTGCGTCCAACCGCGAGGACCTGATCGACCCGGCCATCCTTCGACCCGGCAGACTCGACGTCAAGATCAAGATCGAGCGCCCGAACGCCGGGGCCGCGTCGCAGATCTTCGGCATCTACCTCCGTGCGGGCGTCCCACTCGATCAGGAGGAGTTGGCGACGCACGGCGGAGACTTCGAGACCATGGTGTCGTCCATGATCGAACGCACGGTGGCCGACATGTACTCGACGGCAGCGCACAACGAGTTCCTCGAGGTCACGTACGCCAACGGCGACAAGGAAGTCCTCTACTTCAAGGACTTCTCGTCCGGGGCGATGATCGAGAACGTGGTGCGGCGCGCCAAGAAGGAGGCGATCAAGCGTGAGATTGCCAGCAGCGTGCGCGGCGTGAGGACGACGGACCTCCTGGAGGCCATCAAGCAGGAGTTCCGGGAGCACGAGGACCTGCCCAACACCACCAACCCCGATGACTGGGCCCGTATCTCCGGTATGAAGGGCGAGCGGATCGTGTACGTCAGGACCCTCATCGAGGGCGATGGCGATCCGAGAGCGGTCGAAGCGATCACCACGGGCCAATACCTGTGACCGGGTCGGTCCACAAGGTCATCGGCACCGAGACCGAGTTCGGTATCACGATCCACAACCAACCGGACTTCAACCCGGTTCTCGGCTCTGGCCTCGTCATTAATTCCTACGCGGGATCACGCGCCAGGATCAAGTGGTCGTACGACGAGGAGACTCCCGGTCGCGATGCCAGGGGTTTCGGCTACGAGCCATCACCGGCGGCCGACTTCGACTCCGGACTCGTCAACCTGGTCCTCGGCAACGGCGCCCGCCTGTACGTCGATCACGCCCATCCCGAATACTCGACGCCCGAGTGCTACGACCCGCTCGAGGCGGCTCTGTACGACAAGTCGGGTGAGTTGGTACTCGCCCGCGGCGCGGCAACGGCACAGCAATCGCTCCCGGATGGCCAGCGGATGCTCATCCACAAGAACAACAGCGATGGGAAGGGCAACTCCTACGGCGCCCACGAGAACTACCTGATGACGCGGGCGCTGCGTTTCGGCGACATCGTGTCCCACATCACTGGCTTCTTCGTCTCCCGCCAGATCGTCACGGGTTCCGGGAAGGTCGGCAGCGAGAACGGGCGTCCGGACGTCGATTACCAGATGACCCAGCGCGCCGACTTCTTCGAGGAGCGGATCGGCCTCGAGACCACACTCAAGCGGCCGATCATCAACACGCGGGACGAACCTCATGCCGATGCAGGCGCCTACCGCAGACTGCACGTCATCATCGGCGATGCCAACCGGTCCGAGGTGCAGACCTTCGTCAAGCTCGCATCCACGGCTCTCATGCTGCAGGCACTCGAGGACGGCGCGCTGCCTGCGCCGGTGCTCCTGTCCGACCCGGTCGAGGCATGTTGGAGGGTCAGCCACGACCCGACCCTCGCTCAGACAGTGGATCTCGCCGACGGCACAACGGCCACAGCGCTCGAGTTGCAGTGGCAGTACCTGGAATGGGCGGCCAAGTATGCGGAGCAGATCGGGGCGGCCGACCCCTACCGCCGGGCGCTGGTGCTCTGGGAGGAGATCCTCGGCGATCTGGAATCCGACCCGATGAAGACCGCCGACCGACTCGACTGGACTGCGAAGCTCCAGATCCTCGACGGGTACCGCGAGAGGGACTCACTCGCCTGGGCCGACCCCAAATTGCGTCTCCTGTCTCTTCAGTACCACGACGTCGATCCTGCCAGAGGCCTGTACGACCGGCTCGCAGCGACGGGTCGCATGCGCCGCCTCTTCACCGATGACGAGATTGCGGCCGCTGTCATCAGGCCGCCGGAGCGCACTCGTGCCTACTTCAGAGGCCGCTGTGTCGACCAGTACGAGGGATCGGTCGTGGCCGCCAACTGGGATTCGCTCGTCTTCGAGACGGGACAGGACTCGCTCAAGCGGGTGCCTATGATGGAGCCACTGCGAGGCGGCAAAGAACGGGTCGGTGCGCTCCTCGACCGATGTCCGACTGCCGCAGACCTGGTGCGTGCCCTGGGAGATGAAGATGGCCGAACAAGAGCGTAAGCAGACCCGCCGCACCGACCACGGTGAAGAAGCCGAGGTCGTGGAGGAGGCGGTCGTTGACACCTCCGAAGTGTTGACCGACCGGATCGACGACCAGCTCGACGAGATCGACTCCGTGCTGGAGGAGAACGCCGAGGAGTTCGTAAAGAACTACGTGCAAAAGGGTGGCGAGTGACCGCCGACGGCCTGCTCCGGGGCGGCGAGGTCACGCCGTCTGAATCGTTCTCGGCCCTGCTGAGGTCGCGGGGTCTCGATCCGCACTGGACTGCTCCCGGAGGTGGCGAGGTCGAAGCCCCGGAGGGCACCACCGTGCTCGCGTTTCGATTCGCCGATGGCGTGGTCATGGCGGGTGACCGCAGGGCGACGGCAGGCAATGTCATCGCCCACCATCACATGAAGAAGGTCTTCCCTGCGGACGGCTACTCCGCAGTGGCCATCTCGGGCACAGCAGGCATCGCCACAGAACTGATCAAGCTCTTTCAGACCGAACTCGAGCACTACGAGAAGCTCGAGGGGCATCGGCTGAGCCTCGAAGGGAAGGCCAACTACCTCGCTGCGATGATTCGCAGGCAGCTCCCGATGGCCTTCCAGGGTCTCGTGGTCATCCCACTCTTCTGCGGCTTCGATGAGCAGGAAGGCGTAGGGCGCCTCTACTCCTACGACGTGGTCGGGGGGCGATACGAGGAGATCGACTACACGTCGACCGGGTCGGGCGGCAGGGATGCACGGTTGTTCCTCCGCGGCGCCTTCCAGGACGACATGGACGAGACTGCGGCGATCCAACTCGCCGTGGGCGCTCTGGTTGCAGCGGCGGAGGAAGACACGGCCACCGGCGGCCCCGATCTGCGGCGTGGCATCTATCCCAATGTCGTGATCGTGACCGAAGGCGGATACCGCGAAGTCGAAGAGCAACTGATTGCCGAAGCGGCCAGGACGGCCCTGGAGGCCCAATCATGACGATGCCCTTCTACGTGCCGCCCGAGCAGATGATGAAGGATCGGGCCGAGTTCGCCCGAAAGGGCATCGCACGAGGTAGATCCATCGTCGCCGTCGAGTATGTCGACGGGATCCTTCTCCTCGGGGAGAACCCCAGCGGGGCACTCAACAAGATCGGCGAGGTCTACGATCGCATCGGCTTCGCCGGCGTCGGCAAGTACAACGAGTTCGAGAGCCTTCGGGTGGCGGGCATCCGCCACGCCGATCTCAAGGGGTACTCCTATGCCCGGGCCGACGTGACGGCCAAGGGCCTGGCCAACGCCTATTCACAGACGCTCGGCCACGTCTTCACCCAGGAAGTCAAGCCGTACGAAGTCGAGATCATGCTGGCCGAGGTGGGACAGACCGCAGCCGACAGTGGGCTGTTCCGGGTCACCTATGACGGGACCCTGTACGACGAGCGCGGCGTCGGGGCGATCGGCGGCCAGGACGAGGCGCTCCGTGAGGCTCTCGTGGAGAAGTACGAGGGCGGAGCCTCACTCGCGACGGTCCTGGGGTGGGCCACCGAGTCGTTCCAGGCGGTCACCGAACGCGAGATTCAGGTGTCGGAGTGGGAGGGCGCCGTCCTCGACAGGACTCTCGGCAGGCGAACGTTCCGCCGCTTGGCCGAGGCGGACTTCGAAGGCTGACACGCGGTCAGAACAGCCAGAGGACGGCTCTGGCGACCACGATCACCAGCACCACCGTCAGCACGAGAGCGACCAGGCGAACGCCAGGACGGCCGGGTTCGCCATCGGACGAACCTACTTCCATCACCTGGTCGACTTCTGCCGCCAGCATCACGTGCCGTGCTTCGTCGATACGGCTCTCCAACACCCAGATCTGGGTCGCAGCCAGGCCGCCGACGGTCACCGGATAGGGCCCGAGGCCATCGCCGTGCACCTTCGTCTCGATCCCCTCGGATTCCAGGCGAGCCGCCCAGAGATGCGCTGAGGCGGCATCGCCGAGCGTGGCGAGCACAACGAAGTGATCGGGTCCCCGTGCCATGGCTGTCGTCATCGTCGGAGCGTACCGGGGTACCCGACTCTGTCTCCGGTGTCGGCAGGCGGCGGGTACGCTGCGAAATCCATGGACCGGCGCATTTTCGGAATCGAGAACGAATACGGGGTCACCTGCACATTGCGGGGCCAGCGCAGGTTGTCGCCCGACGAGGTCGCCCGATACCTCTTCCGCAGGGTGGTCTCATGGGGCCGCTCCTCCAATGTCTTCCTCGAAAACGGCGCCCGTCTCTATCTCGACGTCGGCAGCCACCCCGAGTACGCCACACCCGAATGCGACAGCCTCTACGACGTGGTCGCGCACGACAAGGCGGGCGAGCGGGTGCTCGAAGGCCTCCTCGCCTCGGCTGAGCAGCGTCTCGAAGAGGAGGGCATACGCGGCGTCGTCTACCTCTTCAAGAACAACACGGACTCAGCGGGCAACTCCTATGGCTGCCACGAGAACTACCTGGTGGGCCGTCAGGCCGACTTCCAACGGACGATCGACACCCTGATCCCGTTCTTCGTGACCCGCCAGATCTACGCGGGCGCCGGGAAGCTGCTCCAGACGGCGCACGGAACCATCTTCTCCCTGGCCCAGCGCTCCGAGCATATCTGGGAGGGCGTCTCGTCTGCCACCACCAGGAGTCGACCGATCATCAACACCCGGGATGAGCCCCATGCCGACGCCGAGAAGTACCGGCGACTCCATGTCATCGCAGGCGACTCGAATATGAGCGAGTACATGACGTACGTGAAGGTAGGCGCCACCGCCGCCCTCCTGCAGATGATCGAGGACGACGTGGTGTTCAGGGACCTCACGCTGGAGAACCCGATCCGGTCGATCAGGGACATCAGCAGGGACCTGACGTGCCGCAAGAAGGTGCGGCTGGCCAACGGTCGGGAATTGTCGGCACTCGACATCCAGTGGGAGTACCTCGAACGGGTGCTGCGCTACGCCAGGAGCCGGGGGTTTCCCGCTCAGGTGCAGTCGGCTGTGGAGATGTGGGAGCACCTCCTGACGGGTCTCGAGAAGGATCCGCTGTCACTCAAGCGCGAGTGCGATTGGGTGGCGAAGTATCACCTCATCGAGGAGTACCGCTCGCGGCGCGGCCTCACCCTCGACGACCCGAAACTCGCCCTCATCGATCTGGCCTATCACGATGTCAGCCGCCACAGGGGCCTCTACTACCTGCTCCAACGCAAGGGCATGGTCGACAGAGTCGTCACCGATGAGGCCATCAACACCGCTCTGGTCAATCCGCCGCAAACCACGAGAGCACGGCTCAGGGGCGAGTTCATCAAGGCCGCCAAGGCCAAGAGCCGCGACTTCACCGTCGACTGGGTCCACCTCAAGCTCAACGACCAGGCACAGCGCACCGTGCTCTGCAAGGACCCCTTCATCGCCATCGACGAACGGGTCGACAAACTGATCGCCGGCCTCTGATCTGCGCTCCTTCCCCCCGGCACCGGCGAGCGATACAGTCGGGTCACCGATGCATAGAGTTCTCGAGCGCATCATCAATCTCCTGGCCTTCCTGCTGACCGCGGGCCGTCCCGTCACTGCGGAGGAGATTCGGTACCAGGTCGCCGGATACGACCAGGAGGGTGATGACGCGTTCCGGAGAACCTTCGAGCGGGACAAGGACCTCATCCGCCGCCTCGGCATCCCCCTCACCATGCACCCCACAGACCAGTGGGAGGTCGAACAGGGCTACGTGGTGGTTCCCGACGAGTACGGCCTCGAGGACCCGGGTCTCACCGATGACGAGCGCAGCGCTCTGTGGGCCGCCGCTCAGATCGTGCGCATGGGGGGCACCGGAACAGGCGCCGAGGCCATCTTCAAGCTGGGCGGAGCCCCCGCCCAGGCCTCCAACGAGCCGCTCGCGGCCGATCTAGGAGCCGACGCCGGCACCCTGGCCGTCCTCTTCGAATCCGTCACGACGCGGCGCACCATCCGATTCAGCCATCGTGACTCCACCCGCAGGCTCCGACCCTTTGGCCTCGTGCACCGCAGAGGCCATTGGTACGTCGCGGGGGAGGACGCCGAATCCGGGGCGCAGCGGTCATTTCGCGTCGACAGACTCGCCGACGTCACCGCATTCGGTCCGGAGAACGCCTTCGAACGCCCCGAGGGATTCAGGGCCTCCGAGGCGTTCGCATCACGTCCATGGGAGGCCGGCCCCGACGACATCAGGGCGGTGGTCCATTTCGACGCGCCCGTCGCCTGGTGGGCTCGCCGCCAACTCTCAGAGGGCTCCGACTCCGACGATCACAGCGACGGCTCCCTGACGGCCACGATTCCCGTGGCCCATGTGGACGCATTCATCGGCTGGCTCATCGGTTTCGAGGATCAGGCGGAGATCGTGGCCCCTGCCGACCTCAGGCGGCGATTCCTCGCACATGTGGCGGGGGACTCATGAGCAGCGCCCGTACTGCCAGCAGGCTCTCCAGGATCCTGGCCGTGGTGCCCTGGCTGATCGCCAATCCCGGCGCGATGCCCGCGGACGTGGTCGAGCGCTTCGGCTACAGCGGCGAGAACGAACTGATCAAGGATCTGAACCTGGTCTTCGTCTGCGGGCTCCCGGGTTACGGTCCGACCGATCTCATCGATGTCTCGGTCGAGGAAGACGGCATCTACGTCGACATGGCCGACTACTTCGCCAGGCCGGTCCGACTGACGGCACCTGAAGGCCTCAAACTCCTCGCAGCAGGCAGCGCTGTGATCGCTTCGGGGGCCGGATCGGCCGATTTGGAGTCGGCCGTCGACAAGATCCGCATGGTGCTCATGCCGGGGGGCGACGCATCCGGTGCAGTCGAGATCGATTTCGGCCCCGAGCCGGAACTGGTCGGGCCGCTTCGTCGAGCGGCCGCCGATGGATTCGCCGTCGACATCACCTACACCGCCCTCGGCAGCGGCGCGACGAGCACGCGGATCGTCGAGCCCTGGCGGGTGTACACGACGCTCGGAAACTGGTACGTTGCCGGCCACTGTCGCAAAGCAGGCGGGGAGCGCCTGTTCAGGATCGACCGCATTCGAGATGCCGCCGTCCTCGACGACCGGTTCGAGCCGCCCGAGGAGCAACCCCCTGCCGAGGTCCACTACACGCCGGGTGTGGATGACGTCCGCGCCGAGATCACCCTGTCACCGGCGGCGGCATGGGTAGCCGACTACTACCCGGTCGAGGAGATCTCAGTCGGAGATGAAGGCAGGACGGTGGTCTTCAGCGCCTCGGATCCGGGGGTCACGGCCCGGCTCCTCGTGAGGCTCGCGGGTCAGGCCCGGCTGGTGTCTGGCACCGACGTGGCTGCGGCGACGGCCGATCTCAGGTCGCGGATCCTCTCCCGCTACCGATCAGGTGACTAGTCGTTAGTGACCAGTCACTCGTGACTACTAGGACAATGGTCATCCAGGCGGCTTCAGATCGGCCGATATCGCATTCGGACGCAAACGAACCCCTTCGGAGCCGCACCACATGACCACCATCCGCACCACATGCAGTATCTGCGGAGACGTCGAACTGCTTCCGGGTGACCTCTCGCTCGAATTGCTGGCCGTCTCCGGCTCAGGCTCGTACCTCTTCGAGTGCCCCGGCTGCTCAGAGGAGCAGCGGAGGCCGGCCAACCATCGAGTCGTCAGCATCCTGCTGGCCACGGGCGTGACCTATCACGTCATCGAACCCGAGGGTGAGCCAATCACCGAAGGCGAGATCCACCGCTTCAGCCAAGCGCTCGACTCCACGGACTGGGCCAAGGAACTCAACCGCTAGAAGCGGAGCCACCCGGGCCGCGCCCGGCGGCCAATCGCTCGGTCGTTCCGTCACAGGCAGTAGGCCGTTCTGCGATCCGCCTTCCGGCGCCACGACCTACCATTGCGCCGTGTTCAGCGTCAGCCCTGCCGAGATCATGACCATCGCGATCATCGGCCTTCTCGTCTTCGGCCCCCGCCGCCTCCCGGAGATCGCAAAGCGGGCCGGCAAGGTGATCGCCGAGCTCAGATCGACTGCCAGCACGCTCAAGACCGACCTCGAGCGCGAGTACGGCGACACCCTCGATCCGCTCACCGAGGCCCGCAGGGAGATGGAAGCTGCCATCGGCGACGTGCAGAAGATGGCGGCGCCCCCCATCCCATCACCATCGCGGCCAACCACCCCCGATGCCGAGTCGTCGGATGAGGACGCGCCGGCTCCGACCGCCGACACAGAGGAGCCGCCTCCTCCCGACCAGGGCAGCGGCGAGTGAGCGAGACGTCGCGGACTCCGCTCATGGAGCACCTCGAGGAATTGCGAGGGCGCATCCTCAAGGCGGGCATCGCCGTCGTGGTCGCAGCCATCCTCGCTTTCGTGTTCCGCAACTGGCTGTTCGACCTGCTGGTGCACCCCTACGAGTCGATCTCTGATGACCGTGGGCTGGTGTTCTTCCGGCCGACGGAGGCCTTCTCGCTGTTCATGCGGATCTCGCTCTACGCGGGGCTGGTGATCGCGTCGCCGGTGGTCATCTACCAGCTCTGGGCATTCGTCTCCCCGGGGCTCACCAAGAGAGAGAAGCGGGTCGTCATCCCCGCCGTCTCAGTCCTCGTCCTCCTGTTCCTCGGAGGCGTCGCATTCGGCTACTGGTCACTCCAGCGCGGGCTCGGGTTCCTCATCGACTTCGGTGACGGGCGCCTCGACCCGACGATCGGAGGCGACTTCTACTTCACGTTTGCCTTGCGCTTCATCCTGGTGTTCGGCATCGCGTTCCTCTTCCCGGTGTTCCTGTACCTCGCTGCAGCGATCGGGGTGATCGGCTGGCGGGCACTGTCCAGAGG
>JABMPV010000180.1 GCA_013202595.1 bacterium | reverse complement strand
TCATCTGGCCGTCGTGAACGCGGCAAACGTTTGTGGTCACAGCACTAGTTGCGCTGTAGCGTTGCGTTGAGGCCGCCGGCGCATGCCAGGAGGGTTGCCGCGATGCCCGCGCCGATCATCCAGAGACCGGGACCGTGCGACACGCCGAACAGGGCGCCAGAGCTGATCACCTCGGTGATGTCCTGGTACCTCGGGAACATGTACCCGGCGACTCCGATGGAGATGAGCAGTCCCATCAGCCACCCCGCCGTGCCCAGACGTAGCGCGCCGGTCACAGCGGCTGTGCCGATGAGCGCCAGGATCGCTCCACCGGCAACGACCGGCCACACCTCGCCGAACGGCGGAGTGAGTCCCATCGAGAAACCGAAGCCGTTGGCGCTGAGCCAGGGGAGCTTGCAGCCGACCACCAGCAGGATGGCACCCAGACCCAGGACGACACCTTGCGGTGTGGAGGATCGGTACTGCTGTCGTCGGGCCGGGGCCGTGCGTTGAATTGGCGCGCCGGATGCCGGTCTGCTCCGGGTCTGCACGTTGGCTCCGCCGGGATCTGATGCTCCGCAGACCCGGCAGTATCCGTCTGAGGTGTCGATGCGCGTCCGGCAGAGGCGGCACGGCTGTAGACCGGGACCGTCCGGTGCGGCGAAGGGGTCGCCGTCGACGCGGGGTGCTGTGCCGACCATCTCTCCGTTTCGGCATGTTTGGGCACCCTCTTGACCCCCGGGTAGACGGCCGGGGCTCTCGAACACCACGTGTGCCCCCTGAGGCGCCGTAGAAGCCGCTCTACACTCGCCGGACATGGCGACATCCCCGACTGATCCCGCTCAGGTGGCCGCCGCTCTCGAGGCGCATGGCTACCTGCCCAATGACCGCATCGCCCAGGTCGTGTTTCTCGCCGAGCGCCTCGACAAGCCCGTGCTGGTCGAAGGCCCTGCCGGAGTCGGCAAGACGGAACTCGCCAAGACCCTTGCCGCCGTCCACGGCAGGCCTCTGATCCGCCTGCAGTGCTACGAAGGGCTCGATGAGGCCAAGGCCCTGTACGAGTGGAACTACCGCAAGCAATTGCTCAGACTCCAGGCAGACAGGGGGAGGGAGTGGGATGAGGTCGAGGCCGACATCTTCTCGGAGGACTTCCTGCTGGCCAGGCCCCTGATGCGAGCGATCACCGCTCCTTCACCTGTGGTGCTGCTGATCGACGAGGTCGATCGAGTCGAGGTCGAGACCGAGGCACTCCTGCTCGAGATCCTGTCGGACTTCCAGGTGTCCGTTCCCGAGCTCGGCACCATCTCAGCCACCTCGCGGCCGCTGGTGATCCTCACCTCCAACAACACTCGTGAGTTGTCCGAGGCGCTGAAACGCAGATGCCTCTTCCTCCACATCGGCTACCCGACCGTGGAGCGGGAACGCCAGATCCTGCTCACCAGGGTTCCCGACCTTCCCGAGACGCTGGCCGATGGTGTCGCCCGGTTGGTGCGAAGCATCCGCTCCTTCCCTCTGCGCAAGCCGCCGTCGGTGAGCGAGTCGATCGATTGGGCTTCTGCGTTGCTCGCACTCGGTGTCGACGAGGTCGATGCGGCCGTAGCGGTCGACACGCTCCATGTGCTCCTCAAATACCAGGCGGACATCGACACGGTCGCCAAAGATCTCGCGGATGTCGACGGCCAGTAGCGGTGAGGCTGCCCTGGCCGATGCGGCAGACCGGATGCTGAACAGGATCGCGGGTTTCGTCGACGAGTTGCGGGCGATCGGGGTCCCCGTGTCGATGGTCGAGGCGATCGACGCGGCCAACGCGTTGGGACATGTCGACTTTGCCGATCGATCGCGTGTGAAGCACACATTCGGGGCGACCCTGGTCAAGAACGTTCGCCACTGGGAGGCTTTCGAGACGGCGTTCGAGGTCTACTTCGGAGGGGGCTCGGCTCTGGATCCTGCTGCGAGCGATGCGGTCGATACGGCGGCGGTGACGGGCACCGGGGCCGGGGCAGGAGGCGGGGACGTCGACCTCGACGCGCTCGCCGATGCCCTGTTTCGAGCGCTGAGAGACGATGACGAGCGGCTGATGGGTGCGGTCGTCCGCCTTGCCGTGCGGATGCTCGCCGGCATGCAGCCCGGCCGTCCGGTCGGGGGCACCTACTACCTGTACAGGGTTCTCAGGAACATGGACCTCGACACCATCAGAGGGAGGGTGCTCGAAGCGCTGGAGGATCAGCCGACCCGAAACCCGCTGGCGGCGCGTCTCGCCGGCGAGGAGATCGACATCAGGATCGAGGGCTTCCGCTCACTGCTGCGCGCGGAGATCCGCAAGTGGCTGGTGGCGGATCGAGGTGCCGGGGCCGTGGCGAGGACGCTGCGGAGGCCTCTGGTAGAAGACGCCGACCTCACCGTGGTCACCCGCGAGCAATTGGCGGAGATCGAGACGGTCATCCATCCCCTCACCCGCAAGCTCGCCGTTCGCCTGGCACAGCGCCGCAAGAGTGGGAGACAGGGGAGGCTCGATGTGCGCAGGACCTTGCGTCAGGCGCTCTCCACAGGAGGCGTGCCGATCGATCCGAGGTTCCGCAAGCCTCGTCCTGCCAAGCCCGACATCGTGCTGCTGTGCGATGTGAGCGGTTCGGTCTCCACCTTCGCCCGGTTCACCATGCAGATGGTCCACGCCATCTCGGGGCAGTTCAGCCGGGTTCGATCGTTCGCATTCATCGACGCGATCGATGAGGTGACCGGGTTCTTCGGCCCCGGCGTCGACTTCGGTCATGCCATGCAGCGGATCGGCACCGAGGCCAGGGTCGTCTGGCTCGACGGGCACTCCGATTACGGGAATGCGTTCGGCGGATTCGCCGAGCGGCACATGGATTCGATCACCCCCAGGACCACCGTGATCGTGACGGGTGATGCGAGGAACAACTACCACGACCCCGATGTCGCAGCGCTCAGAGCCGTGGCCAGAGCTGCCCGGTCGGTCTACTGGCTCAATCCCGAGCGACGTCACCATTGGGACACGGGGGACTCCGTGCTCTCGGCGTACGCCGATGTATGCGATGGCGTTTTCGAGGTCAGGAGCCTTCGCCAATTGGAACGCTTCGTCGAACGGGTGGCGACCCCGTCCATCCGGCCCGTTCAGCGAATCGTGTGAATGGATGCTGGGACCGGTGGGGGCGGCGTTCGTAGGGAGGAGCGGCACCGCTCTGAAGTGTTCAAGCTCGGAACGGGAGCTGCCGATACACGTTCTCGGAAGCGAGACCGGTGGCGGTCACTTTGAAAGGACAAGCAGTGTCGCAGAGAGTTCTGGTCGTAGAAGACTCGGCCGTCATCCAACGGCTGATCTCTGTGTGCCTGCGCCCTGCGGGCGTGTCCATCGAAACGCGCGCCGACGGCCCCACGGGTCTTCAGGCTGCCCTCGAATCACCCCCCGACCTCATGATCCTCGACGTCGGGTTGCCGAAGATGGACGGCTGGCAGGTTCTCGAGCGGATTCGATCCGACCTCAGGAC
>JABMPV010000179.1 GCA_013202595.1 bacterium | reverse complement strand
GGTGGGGCTGGGGCTGAGGTTGCGGCTCGGGTCGCGAATCCGTCGGCTGACCCCTGTGCTCACCCGTGGTTGCCGGCTGATACCCCGTCTGAGGCTGTCTGATGACGGGCTGATTCTGGGCCGGCGCACTTTGGCTTTCTGCCGACGCGTCGACCGGCTCGTCTTCATCGACGAGACCCAGGTAGAACAATGTCTTCTGCCACACACCGGCCATGATCAATCACCCGTCTCGGCTTGCGGGACTCCATCAAAGATAGCCCGTCCGATCCGCAACAGGGTGGCACCCTCGGCAATCGCCACCTCGAAGTCGTCGGTCATGCCCATGGAGAGGTGCCCGAGACCCCCGAACCGGGCAGAGAGAGTGTCCCGTAGTTGGCTCAAACCCGAGAAGTGGGGCCGGGAGCCCTCGGGATCCGCAGTCAGGGGAGGCATGGTCATGAGCCCGGCCACCTCGAGGCCGAGTTCGAGGCAGTGGGCAACGAGGCCGGCTGCATCGTCAGGCATGACACCGGCCTTCTGCGGCTCCTCTGCAATGTTCACCTGGACCAGGACCGGCGGATGAGGACCCTCTCCCCGGGCCCAGTACCTGGCGAGATCATGGCGATCCAGCGAGTGGAGCAACCGGGATACGGGCCGCACCCGATTGACCTTATTGCCCTGCAGGCGGCCGATGAAGTGCCACCTGATATCACCGGGCAGATCTTGCGAGCGACGCTCGATGTCGGGGGCCCTGTTCTCACCGAAGTCGCGATGGCCTGCCGCATACGCGGCCAGCACCTGGTCGTCTGTCGCTGTCTTGCTGACCGCCACCAGGGTCACACCGGTAGGGTCGCGCCCACTGGCGAGACACGCCGCGTGGACCCGGTCGAGAATTCTCTTCAAGCCTTCGGCACCCATGCGATCCCCACTTGGCGAAAAGCTGTTCCGTCCCTCCGGAACGAGTGGTGACCGGAGCCGCACATCGTGCACACACCCGAGTCCCACACGTCGAGGCCTTCCAACTGGGCCATGATGGCAGCCACCAGATCGATCCCCTGCGTCCCCCACCGGGTGGTCGCCCTGTGACCCTCATCGAATTCCTCCGACACCTCAGCACCCACCTCGAAGCAGCAGGACCGGATCCCGGGACCGATCGCCGCCCTGATAGGAGCGGTGCCCGAGTCGAGCAGAGCCTCCCTGACCGCGGTGACGACGCCCGCAACCGCTCCTCTCCAGCCTACGTGAGCGATCCCCGCTCCGTCGTCACCTTCGATGACGACGGGATAGCAGTCGGCAGTTGCAATGGCGAGAGGCAGCATCTCAACAGAGGTGATGATCCCATCGGCAGGACCCTGCAATCCCGGTTCGGTCGCAACGGCCACCCCGGTGCCGTGGACCTGCCTGACCCATGCCCAGTCGGAAGGAATGCCCAACGCCGCAGAGATGGCTGCTCTCGCAACCGGATCCTTGCGGCCATCACCTTCGAGGGCGGCTCCAAAGGCGGCGCCGCGAAACCCAACGGGACGGATCATCCCTTGAGGAAGTCCGGGATGCCGAGATCGTCGATTTCGTCCTCGCCACCGCCATCGTCGGGCCCGCCGCCATCGGGATCGGCGGACGCCGCCCCGTCACCGGCCGGACGGGAGGTGGCCCCTGCCGCTGCCGGACGCCGGTTCTCCCGATCGAATCCTGCGGCGATCACAGTCACCCGCATCTCGTCGCCCATGGCGTCGTCGACCGTCGCGCCGAAGATGACGTTCGCATCCGGATCGCAGTGCTCAGCGATGATCAGCGCCGATGTGTTGACCTCATGGAGCGTCATGTCACCAGGGCCGGCGATGGACAGCAGGACGCCCCGCGCTCCCTCCATCGAAGATTCCAGCATCGGACTGGCAATCGCCTTCTCGGCAGCTTGCTTGGCTCGCTGTTCGCCCGTTCCCCGGCCGATGCCCATCACGGAGGACCCGGCGGCGGCCATGACAGACCTGACATCGGCGAAGTCCACGTTGATGAGGCCCGGCGTCGTGATGAGATCGGTGATGCCCCCGACTCCGTGCAACAGCACCTCGTCTGCGATGCGGAAGGCCTCGGTGATCGGGAGGCTGGTGTCGGCGTATTCGAGCAGACGCTCATTGGGGATGACTATGAGTGTGTCGACGGACTCACGAAGTGCCTGAATCCCCTGTTCGGCCTGGACGGAGCGGCGGCGGCCCTCGAACCCGAACGGCCTGGTGACCACTGCCACCGTCAAGGCCCCCACGGCTCGCGCCACGTCGGCGACCACGGGAGCGCCGCCGGTGCCGGTGCCGCCACCTTCGCCTGCGGTGATGAAGACCATGTCGGCCCCGCGAAGCACCTCTTCGATCTCGTCGCGATGGGCTTCAGCAGCGGCCTTGCCCACCCCGGGGTCGGCGCCTGCTCCAAGACCCCTGGTGAGGTCCCTACCGAGGTCGAGTTTCACATCGGCGTCCGACATCAGGAGCGCCTGGGCATCGGTGTTCACCGCGATGAACTCGACGCCACGCAAACCTGCTTCGATCATCCGATTGACGGCGTTCACCCCGCCGCCACCAACACCGACGACCTTGATGACCGCGAGATAGCTCTGGGGTGTGATGTCGGATGCCATGTTCGCCGTCCCTTCGACGTCGACTGGAGGTAGAGAGGAAGCCGTACTCGATCGGCGAGCGACTGCCCGCTCGACGTACGACTCGAGGCTCGACCTCGACGAGAAGTGTACTCCGGCGGCTCTCAGGGAGTGCCAAGACTCCGCTCAGCCATCGACCTCGCCTTCAGACCCGGGCGTGCTGCCGATGGCGGGGACGACGGGCGGGATGATGGCAGGCCGAAGCGGCGACACCACATCGATCGATGCACCCGGCTCGATCCCCTCGGCGAGGAGCTGCTGGGTCACCCGACCCTTGTCGGCCAGTTCGGCCGCCCTCCCCAGGCGAACATCCACTCCTCCCGCATCCATCCAGAGCTCCTCGCCCCGGAGGACCAGCCGGGTTCGGGCGGCGAGCCCGGGATCGAGGATCCCGGCGAGCGCCAGGTACTCGGCCCACGATGGGTCGACGGGCGCAGATCCGATGGGGTACAGCGGGGCGACGACCTCGACGAGCAGAATGCCTCCCTCGGGTCGGTCGGCATGCTCCAGCACCGTGCCGTCTGCCGAGACGAGCAGCCACGCCGGCGCCGCCTCGATCCACAGGCTCGGCTCACGCTCGATGACCTCGACGACCAGCCGATCCGGGAGATCACGCGACACCTTGACGTCCCTGACCCAAGCATGGGAGGCAACCGCCGCCTCGACCTCTGCTGTGTCGAGGTAGATCATCAGAGCGCCGTCACCGATTCCCAGCCCGGCGATGATCTCCGCCACATCGGCCTGCACGGCCCCGATGACGTCTACCTCGTCGAGTGACATCCATGGGGAGTGCAGCACGGCGGCAGCCCCCGAGATCAGGATGACCAATCCGGTGGCAACCCAGGGACCCACCCTCCGGGACGGCTTGGGTCGCCGCTGCTCAGATGGCTTCGGTCTGACGTCGGCGGTCACGCGCCGGTGCTCTCGTCGAAGTCCCCGAGGAACCTCACCTCGGCCTCGAGGATCACTCCGGTTGCTGCAGCGACCCTCGTGCGCACATCGGCGACCAGGTGCCACACGTCCTCGGGTGATGCATCCCTGTCCGCCTCGAAGAAATTGGCGTGGCGCTCGGAGACGGTCACTCCGCCGACCCGATGCCCCTTGAGGCCAAGGGCGTCGATCATCCGCCCCGCCGAATCGCCCTGCGGGTTCTTGAAGGCGCTCCCTGCGTTCAGGGTGCCACCCGGCTGGTTGTCCCTGCGCCACCGGGAGATCTCCCGGATGATCGCCTCTCCCTCGTCCCGTGGCCGTGAGATCGTCCGGTACGTCGCCGACAGGACCATTTCGCCTGCGCCGATCGATGTGTGGCGATACGACATGTCGAGATCGGAGGCCGCCGTGTCCTCGATGGAGGCCGCCGAGAGGTCGAGGATCCGCGCCGCCACCAGCCAGTCCGAAGTCTCGGATCCGTGACATCCGGCATTCATGCACACGGCGCCACCCACGGAACCGGGGATGCCTGCGTAGAACTCGAGACCGCCCACACCGGCCTCTGCAGTCCGGCGAGCCAGCAGTGGCAGCGGCACGGCGGCTCCGGCGACCACCGTTCCATCGGCCATGCGATGCCACTCTGAGAACGCCCCTGCGAGGCGCACCACGAGCCCGTCGTAGCCCTTGGACGAGACGACCAGGTTGCTGCCCCGGCCGAGCGTGGTCATCTCGACCCCGTCGGCGGCTGCCGCGGCGACCACCGCAAGCAACTCGGCTTCGTCGAATGGCTCAGCCAGCCACCGGGCGCTTCCGCCAAACCGGTAGGTGGTCAGCCCGGCGAGCGGGACGTCGGCGCTGATCGATCCCCCGGCGACGAGCCGGTCGAGAGCGGACATCAGCGCGATCCGAGGAGATCGATCAACTCATCGGCAACGAGCGTGACATCGCCGGCACCGAGGACGACGACAGTGTCGCCATCGACCACCTCGGCTGCGACGGCTGTGGCGAGATCTCCCCGGCTGTGGACGTAGCGAACCTCGGCACCTGCTGCCGATGCTGCATCGGCTACCAGCCGGCCGGTGATACCCGGCTCGGGCGCTTCACCGGCCGCATAGACATCGGAGATCACAACCAGATCGGCAGCGGCGAGAGCAGGGCCGAACTGGTCGGCGAGTTCTGCAGTCCGTGAGTACCTGTGCGGCTGGAACACCGCGAGCACGCGGCCCGACGACCCCAGGCGAGCCGCCGAGAGCGTGGCCGCCACCTCTGTCGGGTGATGGGCGTAGTCGTCGATGACCGTCGCTCCCCCGACCAGCGCCTTGACCTCGAAGCGCCGCCTCACACCCGCAAAGGTGGCGAGACCCCCGGCGGCTGCGGCGGGGTCGTATCCGAGTTCGGCGAGCAGTGCCAGGACTCCGGCTGCGTTGCGGGCGGTGTGCACACCGGGCCTCGGCACGGTCACCGGGATGAACGAGTCTCCGTGGTGGAGGAAGAACGACACCGAGGTGCCGCGGTGAGATACGTCACGGATCACCCAGTCTGCAGCGGGATCGGTTCCGTAGGTGACGGCGCCAATGCCTGCACCCACCCGGGCAGACCCGGGGTCGTCGGCGCAGACCACAACGGGGCCGTCGACGCCGCCCGCGACCCGGGCGAACGATGCCTCGAGATTGGCGAGGTCGCCGTAATAGTCGAAATGATCAGCTTCGACGTTGGTGATCGCGAGCGCCGTCAGGGACAGCGACAGGAACGTCCCGAACGCCTCATCGGCTTCGAGCAGGAACAGATTCCGCTCTCCGAGATGGGAGTTGGTGTTGAGCCGCGCCATGGTGCCGCCCACCATGAAGGATGGATCTCTTCCCAGGGCACGCAAGGCGGCTACGCCCATCGCCGTCGTTGTGGTCTTGCCGTGGGTGCCTGTGAATCCGATGGTGGGGAGCGTCTTGGTCAGCTTCCCCAGGAGAGCCGGGCGTTCCCACACGGGGATGCCCAGGTCCCTGGCGGCCGTCACCTCGGGATCGCGATCGGGGACGGCCGAGGACACGACGACCAGGTCCCATCCCACCGCCCGGTCGGGACGATGGCCGACCCAGGCGTCGACGCCGAGCAGGCGCAGGGCGGCGATGGCACTGCCCGGTTTGAGATCGGATCCGGTCACCCGGTGACCGGCCTGAGCCAGCAGCTTCGCCAACCCGCTCATCCCTGCTCCACCGATGCCGACGACATGCACCCTCGGGAAACCGATCAGTTCACCCATCGATGACCTCCAACAACTCTGCTGCGATCTCGCCGGCCGCATCCGGTCTTCCAAACGCCCTCGCAGCGTCGGCCATCGCCGTGAGGGCGGCCGGTGACCCGAGCAGCCTGGCTGCAGTATCGGGCACGAGCGCCACATCTGCCTGGGCAATGACCTCTGCACCACCTGCCATCTCCATGGCCGCCGCGTTGCCCTGCTGGCCGACCCGCTCAAGCGGGACGAAGATCGCTGGAGTCCCAGTGGCGGCGGCTTCACTGACGGTCATCGCCCCCGCCCTGCACACGATCAGATCTGCGGCTGCGTAGAACATTTCCATACGATCCTCGTAGGACAGGCATCGCCACGGTAGTGACGACTGCGCTGCGACCGGTGCCACGTCGGATGCCGCCTCGGGGCCGGCAACATGGACAACGGTGATCGGCGGCCCTTCCCAGCGCTCGACGAGTTGGGTGATCATGTCGTTGAGGACCCCGGCTCCGAGGCTGCCCCCGAGGACACCCAGCACCATCGTGCCTGGATCTGCTCCGTACCGCTCCCGTGCGGCGGCCCGAAGGGCATCTCGATCGAATTCTCGGAAAGGCCGGCGCAGGGGATTGCCCACAACCCGCGATCGGGGAAGATCCTCTGAATCGCCCGGCAGGCCCAGGTAGGTGCTTCTCGCTCTGCGCGCGCCGAACCTCGCTGCCAGCCCGGGCGAACTGTTCTGCTCCTGGACAAAGAACGGGATGGCGGCCCTGTCGGCTGCGAGCGCTGCCGGCACTGTGGCATAACCGCTCATGCCGACGACAACCCTGGTGTCGAGACCTCTCATGGCGTTGCGCATGGCCGTTGCCGTCTTCCAGACCCGCCACGGGATCGTGAGGTTTCTGGGTGACAGCGATCTCTGGAGTCGGGGAAGATCGAAAGAGGCGAAGCCCAGACCTGCTGTCGGGACGGCTTCGGTCTCCATGCGGTCGCCGCCGAAAACGGTGATGTCAGGGGCGGGCACTCCCCGGTCGATCAGTGCCTCAGCGATGGCGAGAGCCGGGTAGACGTGGCCGCCCGTGCCTGCGGCGGCCAGCACGACGGTCACGACTCGATCACCTCGGTAGCGGGTGGCTGGCGCACGATGGAGATGAGGATTCCGATCGCGATCATCTCGGTGAGCAGTGCGTTGCCTCCGAACGAGACGAACGGGAGCGGCACACCCGTGATTGGGAGGATGCCCGTGACACCACCGATGTTGACCAGTGCCTGGGTCACCAGCCACGTGGTGATGCCGATTGCGACGAGGCGTCCGAATCGATCCGATGCGTGCGCGGCCACCGCTATGCCTGCAGCGGTGAGGACCATGAACAGCACGACGATGGTCAACGATCCGGCCAGACCGGTCTCTTCACCGATGATCGCGAAGATGAAATCGGTGTGCGCGTTTGGGAGGAAGAACCATCTCGCTCTGCTCGCGCCGAGACCGACACCGAACATGCCACCCGTGCCCAGCGCAACGAGGCTCTGGACCGCCTGGTATCCACTGCCGAGCGGATCGGACTGCAGATCGAGGAAGGACGTCACCCTTGCCCACCGGTACGGTTCGATGCGAGCGAACACGAGACCTGCCGCCGCCGCCATCGCCCCTCCGGCGATCACGTGCCGCATCGGAGCGGCCGAGGCAAACAGCACGGCGAAGGCTCCTGCACCGATGATCACGGTCGTACCGAGGTCCGGCTGAGCGAGCACGAAGCCTGCAGCCAGGCCGGCCGTCAGGGCGACGGGGAGCATCAGATCGCGGAACCTGGTCATCTGATCCTCTGAGCGGCTGACCACCGTCGCCAGAGCCAGGATCGTTGCGAGCTTGGCCATCTCGGACGGCTGGATCGAGAGCGGACCGATGAAGAGCCACCGGGTCGCCCCGTACGCCTCGGTCCCAGCGACCTTCACGACGGCGAGGAGAATGAGTGTCACACCGAGCATCGGGAAGGACAGCTTTCGCCACCACCTGGGTGGCATCAGCGCCGCAACGAGCAACCCCATGGCACCGGCGCCCATCCAGATCGCCTGGCGCTTGAAGTAGTAGAGGCCGTCGCCCGTCTCCAGCCATGCGGGAGCCGATGACGCCGACAGGATGGATCCGAGGCCGACGACGGCAAGGAGCACAACGGGCACCATGACCGCCACGACGAGGCGCGCCGAGCGGCGCTCGTGGGCCGCGACGGCGCGCATGACCCTGCGTCCGGCCCGCAACGGGATCACGCGGGCTGCCATCAGCCATCCCCCTCGTGAGCGCGAACTGCCTCGACGAAGCGGTCTCCCCTGTGTCCATACGACCGGAACTGATCAAACGACGCACAACCGGGTGCGAGCAGGACGACATCGCCACTGCGTGCGGCATCGGAAGCCGCAGCGACCGCAGCGTCGAGATCATCGACGACAGTGCCTGCCCGTGCGCCGGCCACGACGTCCGGCCCTGACTCGCCGATGCCTACGACAAACCGCACCGAGGGCTCACGGCCTATCGGAGACAGGTCCAAGCCCTTGTTGCGGCCTCCTGCGATGAGGACGACCGACCGGTACGACCTGACCGAAGCCACAGCGGCGTGCGGATTGGTGGCCTTGGAGTCGTCGACCCATGTGATGCCCCGCCAGGTGCCGATGGATTCTCTCCTGTGGCGGCCGGGCCGATACGCCTCTGCCGCCGAGATCACCGACGC
>JABMPV010000178.1 GCA_013202595.1 bacterium | reverse complement strand
GTCCTGAGGTCGGCTCCACCCTCGACCATGTGCGTTGCGGCTGAGTGGCGGAGCACATGAGGCGACACCCGATCGGCCTGGATGGCCGCGGCAGACCCGTGCTTCTTGACGATCACCCAGACGCCCTGGCGGGTCAGCCTTCCGCCGCGCATGTTGAGGAAGACGGCTCCTGGATCCCTTCCTGAACGGCGTAGAGCAAGTCGATCAGGTAGGTACGAGCCGATCGCCGTGCGCGCATGGGTCCCGACGGGGACCAATCGCTGCTTGTCGCCTTTTCCCGTCAGGACGGCTGTGCCGGACTCGAGGTCGATGTCCTCCTGATCCAATGACACGAGTTCTGCCACCCTGGCCCCGGTTCCGTAGAGAAACTCGAGGATCGCCCGATCCCGCCGCCCCGACAGTGTGGCGATGTCGGGTGCCTCGACCATCCGGATCACCTCGTCGATGGTGAGAGCCTTCGGAAGCGATCGTCCGCGGCGAGGCGATTCGAGCAAGACGGTCGGGTCCACGCTCCTGTGGCCCTCGGTGACGAGGAAGCGATGGAAACCCCTGATGGCGGCGATCTTGCGAGCGATCGTGGACCGGGCCAGCGCCTGCTCCTCCAACCCGGCGACAAATGCCGATGCGGTATCTGATCCCGGCTCGTCTCCGCCGAGGAAGGTCATGTACTGGGTGAGATCGCGCCTGTAGGCCATGAGCGTCGCAGGCGACAGCCCGCGCTCCGATGCGAGATGGGCGAGGTACTCGGGGACCAGGTCTTCGGGCGTCATCGGCCCAGCAGCCGAAGGAGCGCGAGCACGCCGATGAGTGTCGTGGAATCCTCGAAAACGCCATCGGCGAGAGCCTGCTCTACTGCGTCGAGATCCCACTCGACGACGTCGGCCACCTCCTCTTCGAGCCCCTGGGGGTCGCTGGCGACCGACTCGAGATCCTCAGCCAGGAAGATGTAGGAGATCTCATCGGTGAAGCCGGGGCTTGCCAGGCTGGTATGGAGCAGTGTCAGCCGTCGCGGGAGGCGCCCGATCTCCTCGATGGCCTCCCTGACTGCAGTGTCCGCAGGCGGCTCTCCGGCGACGTCGAGTTTGCCCGCAGGGAGTTCGAGCACGGTGCGCCCGACTGCAGCCCTGAACTGCCTGATGAATGTGACCCGCTCGCCATCCCAGGGAACGACCACGACCGACCCGGGGTGACGGACTACATCGCGGGTGACCCACCCACCCGGCCCCATCAGGAACTCGCGATCGACTGTCAGGAACGCGAGATCGGCCACCCGTCGGGTGCCGAGCACCTCGAAGGAGGAGTGATCCATCAGGAGCGCTCCGATACCTGCTCTCCGACGGGCTCCTGTGCTGCGGCAATCCGGGAGCGTCGGTGATCGGAGGCGGCACGCAGCAGCCCGGCGAACAGCGGATGCGGCGCGTCGGGCCGTGATTTGAATTCGGGGTGGAACTGCGATGCGATGAAGTACGGGTGTCCGGGCATCTCGATGATCTCGACGAGCTGTTCGTCGGGTGAGATTCCCGAGAGCCGCATACCCGCTGCTTCGAGGTCGGACCTGTAGCGGTTGTTCACCTCGTATCGGTGCCTGTGGCGTTCGTAGATGAGTTCCTCGCCGTACAGATCGCGTGCGAGGGATCCTTCGGCCAGCCGTGCGGCGTAGAGGCCCAGCCGCATGGTGCCGCCCATGTCCTCCACGTCCTCCTGGGTCAGCATGAGGTCGATGACCGGATGTGTGGTGGTCGGGTCGAATTCGGCACTATTGGCGGTAGGCATGTCGAGACACGACCTGGCGAACTCGATGACCGCGCACTGCAGGCCGAGACAGAGACCGAGGTACGGGATGCCTTGCTCCCTGGCATGGCGCACGGCTGCGATCTTGCCTTCGATGCCGCGCACGCCGAACCCGCCGGGTACGACGATGGCGTCGACGCCATTGAGATGCGAATCGGCGAGAAGGCCGTCGACGTCGTCGCTCGGGATCCATCGCAGGTCGAGGGCGACGCCGGCGGCAAGCGCTCCATGCCGCAGAGCCTCGACGACTGAGAGATAGGCGTCGGGCAGATCGACATACTTACCGACCAGTCCGACGGTGACGGGATCCTTGAGCGAAGCCATCCTCTCCACCATGTCGCGCCAGACGGAGACATCGGGATCGGGCGTGTCGAGTTCGAGGCGGTCACAGATGACGCGATCGAGGCCGGTGTGATGCAGTACCAGGGGGACCTCATAGATGTCCGCCGCATCGGGAGCGTTGACGACGGCATGGGGCGGCACATCGCAGAACAGGCTGATCTTGCGCCTGGCCGACTCGTCGAGTTCCCGATCGGAGCGCACCACGATTGCGTCGGGGGCGATACCCCGGCTGCGCAGCTCCGCAACGCTGTGCTGAGTGGGCTTGGTCTTCATCTCCTCACTCGGGCCGATGTAGGGGGCCAGAGTGACGTGGACGTAGGCGATCGCCGACGCGCCGAGGTCGTTGCGCAACTGCCTGATCGCTTCCAGGAACGGAAGGATCTCGATGTCGCCGACGGTCCCGCCGACCTCGGTGATGACGACGTCGGCCTCGGTGCGCTCGCCGAGGCGGCGTATTCGTGACTTGATCTCATTGGTGATGTGCGGGATCACCTGAACGGTTTCGCCGAGGTAGTCGCCCCTGCGCTCCTTTTGGATCACCGACAGGTAGACCGACCCGGTGGTGACGTTGGAGTCCCTTCTCAGATTGCGGCCGGTGAAGCGTTCGTAGTGGCCGAGGTCGAGATCGGTCTCGCCGCCGTCGTCGGTGACGAAGACCTCTCCGTGCTGGAACGGGTTCCTCGTTCCCGGGTCG
>JABMPV010000177.1 GCA_013202595.1 bacterium | reverse complement strand
GTGCCCAGGCCCGCAACGAGGGCAAGCCCGATCACATCGTCGAGAAGATCGTCGATGGCCGGATCAATTCGTTCTACGCCGACAACGTCCTGTACGACCAGGAGTTCGTGCGCTCGGAGAAGTTCGAGGGCACCGTCGGTGAGATGGTCAAGGGGCTCGCAGGATCGATGGGTGAGAACATCACGGTCCGCCGCTTCGTGCGGATTGCCGTCGGCGAGACGAGCGAATAGATGGCGCGCCGGGTCGCTCTCAAGCTGTCCGGCGAGTCATTTGCCGATCCGGAGATCGGCTACGGCATCGATCCCGAGATCGTGGCGGCCGTGGCGACCGAGGTCGCCGAGGTCCACGCCGAGGGTCACCAGATCGTCATGGTCGTTGGCGGTGGCAACATCTTCCGGGGCCTCTCGGCAGCCGCCGAGGGCATGGATCGATCCAACGCCGATTACATGGGCATGCTGGCGACAGTGATCAATGCCCTGGCACTACGGGATGCTCTCGAGCGGGCCGGGTGCGAGACGAGGGTGCAGACCGCCATCAGCATCCAGCAGGTGGCCGAGCCCTACATCCGCCTCAGGGCGATCCGCCATCTCGAGAAGGGCAGGGCCGTGATCCTCGCAGGAGGCACCGGCAACCCGTACTTCACGACGGACACCACAGTGGCTCTGCGCGCTGCAGAGATCGAGGCCGATGTCGTGCTGAAGGCCACCAAGGTCGACGGTGTGTACGACGCCGATCCAGTCCTTCACCCCGAGGCAACGCTCATCCCGGAGCTCTCCTACATGGAGGTGCTCGAGCGAGGTCTTCGGGTGATGGACTCCACCGCCATTACGATGTGCATGGAGAACGATCTGCCGATCAGGGTCTTCGACATCTCGGCACCGGGCAACATTGCGCGAGCCGTCCGAGGAGAGCCAATCGGCACACTGATCCGGTGAGGAGGCAGCATTGATCGATGAGCTGCTGGCGGAAGCCGATATCAAGATGACCCACGCCGTCGAGCACGTGAAGAACGAGTTCTCGACGGTCCGCACGGGCAGGGCGAACCCGGCGGTCCTCCATCGTGTGATGGTGGATTACTACGGATCGCCGACGCCATTGCAGACACTGGCGTCCTTCTCGGTGCCTGAGGCGCGGCTGCTGGTTGTGGCGCCGTTCGACAAGTCGTCCCTCGGCGACATCGAGAGGGCGATCCAGGCCTCGGAATTGGGTCTCAACCCCTCCAACGACGGCACGGTTATCCGGCTGGCCTTCCCGCAGCTCACCGAAGACCGTCGCAAGGACCTCATCCGGGTGGTTCGCCACATGGCGGAGGACGGCAGAATCGCCGTCAGGAACGTCCGGCGACACACCAAGTCCGACATGGAATCGCTCCACGGTGAGATCTCCGATGACGAGATCCGCCGGGGCGAGGATTCTCTGCAGGACACCACAGACAAGCACACTGCACGTATCGACGAGCTGCTCGGGCACAAGGAAACAGAGCTCCTCGAGGTCTGACCTACGACCGGTCGGGAGGATCCGTGGCCAGACAAGATGACGAGGAGGGCTTCCGGCCCCACCCGGGTGACCCATGGCACCCTGAGTGGAAGGACGCCGAAGAGGCAGAAGCCGCCCTCGAAGAGGTGGTTGCTGCCGACGAGGACATCGAGTCGAGCCGCCGCCGCTTCGGACTCTTCGCACGCCGCTCGAAGGATGGCGTCCACGCCGGTACCGACGATGACTCCGACCAGTGGCCGGATGCTGTGCCCGCGGGAGACCTGGCCGCCGATGACAGTGACACAGAGTTTCCCGATGTCGAGATCCCTGGAGCAGTGGTCGATGTCGATCCTGTCGCCGACACCGATGATCTCCAGGAGGCACTCGCCGAGATAGGTATCGGCGATCCCGGTGCGATCGTCGATCCGACTCCGTCGGGAATCGACGACACCGAGAGCTGGACGATTCCCTCCGATCTGGCGGCGGAGAAGCCCGATGAGCCCGCCATCGAAGATCAACTCGCGGAGACCGGGGATGATGATGCCGATGGGCAGTCCTTCATCGAAGTTGCCGACACTGCTGTCGATGAGGAACTGACGGAGCTTTCCGATCTCGCAGAGCCTGAAATCGCCGCAGAGCCTGAAATCGCCGCAGAGGTCGATGTCGCTCTCGATGAGACCGGAGCCGAGCAGAAGGGCTGGCGCGCTCGCCGTCGGGAACGCAAGGCGGCTGAGCAGGCCGTGTGGGATGAGGCAGAGTCCTGGCCCGAGGTGGGCGATGATGAGGACTCCGGGTGGCCCACGCCGGCAATCGAGGAGTCGCCGATAGCCGTTCCGGCCGACGCCTTCGAAGGCGACGCCCTCGAGGCCGCGGCCATCGAAGCCGATGCCGGCGAGGCCGCCTGGGCGGCACCGGAGGCGGATGGAGATCAATCATCCATCGATGGGGAGTGGCCGGGCCTCGAAGGTCAGGTGGACGACCAGGCTGAGGTCCTCACTGCCGATGTCTCCGAGGAAGTCGCCGAGACTGCGGCTCCGGGGGGCTGGCTGGCGAGGCGGCGCGCTCGCAAGCAGGAGGAGGCCGACTTCTGGGAGGACGCCGAGTCGTGGCCGACCCTCGATGACGAGTCAGGTGCTGCTGAGGACTCCGAAGCCGGGACCGACAGCATTCTGGACGCCGGTTGGGCCGCAGCCGCGGGCGGCGCGGCGACTGTCGGCGGTGCGGTGGCGTCGAACGATGGCGTCGATGTCGCGGCGTCCGACGAGTTGGACGGCGACGGGTGGCCGGTGTCGCTCGATGAGTCAGCGTTCTTCGAGGATGATGGCGATCTTCTCGAGGCCGAGGCGCCCCCGGGCGTAGGAGCGGCGGCCGGCGCGGTGGCAGCGTCGGTCCCCGCAGATGAAGGTGATGAACTCGCCTCCGCCCTGGCCGAGGTCCTCGCCGTCGTCGAACCCGAAGCGAAGATCGACGGCGAGGCAGTCGATGAAGCATCCCATCTCGAAGCCGCCCTCCCGGAAGCCGACGATCTGATCGATTCCGGGTCGCCGGTGACCGATTGGGATCTGACCGGCGATTCCCTCGATGTCGGCCTGAGCGATTCGCCCGACGAGGTCGAACTCGCCGTCTCTGCCGCGGAGGGCGCTGCCGATGACTTCGCTCTTGCCATCGACGGTGCGGCCACCGACGCGCTCGATGAGGTCGTCGCGGTCGAGGAGGATCTTTCGTCCCTGGTGGATCAGGTGGTCGAGGCCGTCGAGGATGTTCCGCTGCTGGTTGACGAGGGTCTTGCGGGCGGTGAGGACGTTCCGGCTCTGGTGGGCGAGGCTGTCGATGACCTGCCTGACCTCCCCGGTGAGGCCGTCGAGGATGTTCCGCTGCTGGTTGACGAGGGTCTTGCGGGCGGCGAGGACGTCCCTGACCTGGTGGGCGAAGAGTCTGTGGTCGTCGCCGACGTCGCTGCTCTGGTCGACGACGCTGACGATGACCTCCCTGAGATCCTCGATGAGGTCGTGGCGGCCGGAGAGGGCACGCCAAGCGAGATCGACGAGATCGTCGAGTCCTTCGGGGATGCCTCCCTGGTGGCAGATGAAGCAGTCGAGGCCGTCCAGGACGCTGCCGACCTGGCCGAGGAGGCCATCGCTGTTGCGACTGTGGATGCAGTTTTAGCTTCCGGCGAACCCGTGGATGACGCCGATGAGGTCGCCGGGGGCGCGGTCGAGGTGGCAGATGATCCCGAACCGCCGCTCCCGTTCGAGACTCTGTCCGACGATGAGGTGGACGCAGAAGTGGCCGAGTACGAGGCCGATCCGGGCAGGCTCCCCAAGTCGTGGTTCGCCGAGATCGATGAAGACGAGGTGGAGGTCCCCGAGCACACCCTTCCTGAG
>JABMPV010000176.1 GCA_013202595.1 bacterium | reverse complement strand
CATGATCTCCACAGCGACGGTGACTCCACCTCGTTGGGTGAACTTGACGGCGTTGCCGACCAGATTGACCAGCACTTGACGAAGCCGCCCGGGATCGCCGATGACGCCATCCGGGACCCCATCCGAAGCCTCCATACGGAGTTCCAGGCCGAGGTCGGACGCTCGTACCGCCATCACCCTCAGCACGTCGGACACACATGAGCGGACATTGAAGGGCAACTGCTCGAGGCGCAACTTGCCGGCCTCGGCCTTGGAGACGTCGAGCACGTCGTCGATGACCAGCAGCAGCGATTCGGCCGCTCCGTGCACCGCCACGAGGTATTCGCGCTGCTCATCAGTGAGTGCCGTGTCGAGAGCCAGGCCCGTCATGCCCAGGATCGCATGCATGGGTGTCCTGATCTCATGGCTGACATTGGCGAGAAGTTCCGACTTGGCTCGCATCGCCGATTCAGCTGCTTCCTTGGCATCAGCGAGCGCCAGTGATCGCTGCTTGCGATCGGTGACATCGCGGGTAGATACCTGGACCTCGACGACCTCGTTCGAGCCAGGATCGACCACGCTGACAAGCGAACTCTCGAACCAGCCCCACGATCCGTCGGCCCGGCGAGCCCGATACTCCGATGTCGTGAGGGGGCCTCCGGACTGAGCGACCTCTTTGAACACATCCCCCGTGACCGTTGCGTCCTCAGGATGGATCAGCACACCGGGATTCGAGCCGATCACTTCGGCCGGACCCAATCCGAGCATCTCGAGGGCGATCGGGGACACCCATTTGATCCTTCCGTCCAGTTCGTGAAGGGTGATCATGTCGGACGACGTCTCCGCCATGATCCGGAAGCGCTGCTCACTCTCGCCGAGCGCATGTCGGGCGAGCGTCTCATCGGTGACATCACGAGACGAGACGATCCAGACGCCTCCGTCCTCGAGCGCGTTGGTGGCGCGGGCCTCCATCCAACGGTACGAGCCGTCGGCGTGGCAGACCCTGTGGCTGATCGCAGGAGAGCCCTCCCCGGATTCCGTCGCTGCCGCCGCGGCGAGGACCCTGGAGACATCATCCGGATGGAGAAAGTCTCTGATGCCGTTCCCGATGATGTCTGAGGGTTCGTAACCGAGGAGACGCTCGCACGAGGGCGACACGAACCCGATGATCTCGGCGGAGTCGATGGTGAACAGCAGATCGGAGGCGTTCTCGACCACCATTTGGTACCGCCGCCGCGAGGCCGCGAGAGCATCCTTGGTCGAACGCAATTCGGAGACGTCGGTGGCCACGCCCACCACGCTCTCGAGTTGGCCGTCGGTGTCGAAGACCGGATCGAGGCGCACATCCCACATGAACCCGCCCACGTCGACGCTCGCCGTGATCTCCCGACCACCAAGGGCCTGAGAAACGAGCGCGAGGGTCTCGGGGTTCTCCCGGTACACATCGAATACCGACTGCCCGACGACCTCTCCCGGATGAAGTCCGAGAGCACTGAGACCACTCCCCTCCGAGAGGAGGAACTGGCCGGCGGGATCGAGCGAGAAGAGGACGATCGGGGCGCTGGTCACGACGGCGCTGAGCCGCTCCTCACTCAGGCCGAGCCGTTCCTCTGCATCGGCCGCTAGGTCGCGGGCCTCCTGAGCCGCAAACAGATTGGCCAGCGACCCGACGAGCACCCTCAAGCGGCCCGGGAGGTCCTGTGCGAACACAGTGCTCCTGCCGAGAGCGAGCGCTCCTGCGACCTTGCCGCCGCTGAAGAACGGGATGACGCCAATCGGCGCTGCGACATCGATCGGAAGACCTGACGGAAGCCGTTCGACGATCACCGACTCGCCCGTGTCGATTGCGATGCCGAGGGCCGTGGCGGACCCGGGTGGTTGGAAACCGATCGGGTCGCGGCGGGAGGACCCGTCGGGGAGCACTCTGGCGCGACACTCGAGGCCGTCACCTGCGACCACCACGAGAGCGCCCCAGTCGCTTCCCGTCAGGCTCACGGCGTGCCGGACGAGGAGGCTGTAGAGCCGATCCACGGGTACATCCTTGATGAACCTGGCCTGGGCGTCGGCCACGGCGTTGAGAAGGCCGTTCGACTCGGCGAGTCGCCGTTGCGCACCCTTGACGCCGGTGACGTCGTCGATCGACACGATCACCCGTGAGTAGTCGGGACCTTCAGGCCCCTCCTGGGCGGCCCAGATCATCACACAGTCGATCGGCGTCCCGTCGGCGCGGCGCCCGGCGATCTCGAGCGACAGCAGCGCCCTGCGCTCCCAGATCGCAACGATCTGTTCGATGAACGAGTGAGTCGTCTCAGTTCCGATCGTCGCCAAGTTGATGGGGCCGGTCATCTCGGCGGGATCATCGATGCCGATGAGTTCGGCGGCAGCCGGGTTGACGTTGCGAACGTCGATCAGGCCGATGATCTCGCGCAGTTCGGTCGGATTCGCCGCGAAGTGGGCTCGCAGATCCCTGACGCCGCCGATTCTGAGGTCCTCCAACTTGCGCTCGACTGCCGAGAAGTCCTCATCCCACAGTGAAATCGGCGATCTGGTGAACAGGTGCTTGAAGTACTCACCCGAGGCAATCGCCACGCCAAAGACCGTGCTGGCTCCCATTGCCACGATCACATACCCGACCACCTCGTACAGGAGGATCGCACCCTCGAAAGGCGGCATCACCAATTGGAGGGCGAGTAGACCGCCGAACCATGCGTGATATCGCACTCGCAATCGGCCGACGGCGAACATCGAAGCCATGCCGCTGACTGCTGCCATCCCGACGTACATGCCGAACTGATGGGGTATCGGAAAGGACGGAGCCGTGATCACGGTGGACAACATCGCCGCTGCGAGGAAAACGGCAACGCTGGTCCGTCTGGTGACCAGCATCGCGATTCCCAGGGCGAGGATCGCGCCCGAGCCGATCGAACTCATCAGGAATCCCGGTTTGCCGCTGAGGGTGAGGGCCGAGTAATAGGCGAAGAAACCCGAGCAGACGATGGCGAGCGATCGCACCGAAGAGCGCTCCATCGAGTGCAGCGGACCGTGGGGTCTCGTGGCAGCGCCGCGTCCGGCGCTTGAAAGGGCCATTCGGCTCAATCGGCCCGATCTGCCCCGAATTGAGCCGTTCTCGGGGCGATTCGGCAGACACAGCGAGGGCGCCGCATCGCCGGGGCGCGGTCCGCCATCAATTATCCAGGCACTCATGCGCCCGGCCGGGCGACGGCAATCTCCGATCGCGCATCCTCCCGCGGGAGCGCCGTCCGGAGTGCGCCGACTACTCCTCGATCTGCCCGACGGCCCAATGGACCGCCTTGTCGACCTCGACGATGTCGAGGTCGGCGGCCGACTCGAGAGTCATCGTCAGGTGGCCGTCGAAGGACTCCCCCACAACGACCGAAGAGACCTTGCGCACCTCGTCAGACGGGCAATCGCAGGTCCCTTCACAACAGGACTCGATGGTCTCGATGAGCGCAGTCGCACGGTCTCCCGGATCGGGGACGTCGACTTCGAGGCCGTCCGTCCGACTGCGCACGGTGTAGTCCAATTGGGTACCTCCCATGTGGCGTGATCCGATCTTCCCACATCTCGAGGGCCTGTGTGTCCTCCGACTCGTCAGTCACCGTGGGGTGATTGCGCAACGGCGACAAGAAGCGAACCGGGAACACCGGAGAGCGGAGACCGGCGTCCTGTTGCTAGAGGGCCACCACCGGTATGCCCCAGAGCGCGGCCAGGGCCTGGAGTTGCTCCCGCACGTCTCCGTAGGCAAACCCGAAGTGGTGCTCGAGGCCCTCGTCCATCACCACCGAGGCGATCGCCGACGCCGGTGTGTCGAAGCGGATCACCCCGGCGGTCCCGCCAAAGGCCAGCGGACGCTCAAGCATCTCACCGCCTCCAACCACCAGTGTGTGCCGGCCGCCGGCCTGGCTCAGCCGCGCAACGGTGACCCGCCCGGGCTTGAAAGGGAACTCGTTGAGCAACGGCTTCTTCCTGTTGCTGTGCACGGTCGCGGCGGCTGCGAAGCCCGGATCGGCCATGGATAGCGGCGCCTTCCCGCAGTGCCACAGCACGACGGAGTCGTCGGCGACATCGACATCGACCATATCGGCTACCAGTGGAGCGGACCCGGTGAGCGCCTGCAGGACGAGCGCCGTGATGCTTCCGTACACATCGGCCTCGCAAGCCGTCGGCAGGCCATCATCGTTCATCAGCGAAGCAGGTGAGCACACCGCCGCCCCGTACTCGGTGAAAGCCTCGGGCCAGCAGCGGACCGCCATCCCGGAGAGTCCGCGCTCCCCTGCCAATCCGGTGAGGGCCGGGTAAAGGCGGAGACTCTTGCTCAGCTCTTCCTGATCGACGTCTTCGAGACCGTCGAGGGTCGACAGCCGGCCGCGGGTCGCCTGCTCATCGATCGACCCGACCGACTCGGCCCGCCCGAAGAGGTCCTCGAGTTCCAGACGATCGACCGTCACACCGGTGAGTGCTCTGACCGAGTCGCGGTCGTATGCGCACGGCTCGAACCCATCGGGGTGGGCGCCGATGACGCCAACCCGGGCGCCGCTGAGCCCGGCGGCGACGTCGCCTGCAGCCCGGACCGCATCTGGGTCGAGAGACGAGGCGTCCGGCACGTCGTGGGCCCCGGGGCCGGCGGGAGTCGCCGTCGCAAGAGCGGCAACGGCGCTTCCTGCGCCGTCATCGGCCGGATCACGCAGGATCCAGCGATAGTCGCGCCCCGCCCGACGGAGCGCGAATGCTGCGAGGTTGATGCCACAGAACGAGTTGAGCCGGAGTCGTCCCCCGGTCCGCTCCTCGGGGAATGCCCACAGAGCGAGCGGCGCCTTCGTGGCTGCGATGACGGCTTCGATCATCGTCGAGTCGCTGAACGTCACCTGGAGGACGACCAGCAGATCCACGTCGTCGGGGATGGCCCCGGCCGCTTCGCCTGCAGATTCGGCATCGAAGAGGAGCGCAGGCGGGCAGATCAGTTCGGCGCCGGTCGCTTCGAGCGCGGCAATGGCTCGAGCGGCGGCCTGCTCGGCGAAGGGGACGTCGAACGTCCGTCTGGCCAGCGGGAGGACACCGAGCCTCATTCGTATTCCGTCTCGTCCCAGAAGGCCTGGAACTTGCCCAGACCGACGTCCGTGTAGGGATGCTGGAACGACTCCTGGAACACCGAGAAGCCTGCCGTCACGATGTCTGCGCCGGAAACGGCCGAGTCGGAGATCTGGCGGCCGTTGCGGACGGCAGACACGATGATCTCTCCGTCGAACCCGAAATTGTCCCTGATGGCCACGATGTCGGTCACCATCCCCCAGACCTCTTCACCGTTGGTCTCCTTCCAACCGATGAACGGCGACACGAACGCCGCACCCATCCTGAAGGCCTGGAGCGCCTGGGCGGCCGAGAACACCAGTGTCAGGTTCACCCGGATGTCCTGCTCGCGGAGCACCGCTATGCCCTTGAAGCCCGCTTCGATCGCCGGAAGCTTGATGACGAAATTGGGTGACATCTCTGCGATCTGCAGCGCCTCCTCCACCATGGGCTGCCACTCGGCGTGGTGCGGGTTGACCTCGACGGAGACGGGTTTGTCCGTGCCCGCTACCAGGGTCGCTATGTCCGACACGGCAGTGAGAAACGGCTTTCCGCTCACCTGCACATGACGCGGGTTGGTTGTGACACCATCGACATTCCACATCTCGAGCGCGTGCTTGATCTCGTGAGTATGCGCGCTGTCCAGGAAGAACTTCACGGGGACGCCTCCTCGGCTGTGATCGTCAGACCCCGAGGTTACCGTTCCCCGGGTCGCTCAGACCCTGCCTTCGAGCGCCGCCCGCACCTGATCGGCGGTCATCGCCGACACCCGCGTATTCGATTCGCGTGTGATGCCCGCCACGTGCGGCGTGAGGACGAGGTTCGGCACGCCTTCGAAGAGCGATCCACCTTCTGTGTCGATCGGTTCGGACTCGAACACGTCGAGCGCTGCCCCGCCGAGGCGACCCTCCCGCAGAGCAGCAACCAGAGCAGCCTCATCGACGACGCCGCCTCGGGAAGTGTTGACCACGATGGCGGTGTCGGGCAACAGGCCGATGAGGTGCTCGTCGACGAGATGCTTGGTGCCTGCGTTGAGTGGCACGTGGAGGCTCAGCGCGTCACTGGCTACGACCAGATCCTCGAGATCGAGCGACTCCACACCAACCCAGGCGGGATCGCCCTCAGGCAGATACGGGTCGAACGCAGCCACGTTCATGCCGAGGGCGAAGGCTCTCGATGCCACCTGACGGGCGATATCGCCGTAGCCGACGAGGCCCAGGCGCATGCCCGCCACCTCGCCTCCGACGAGCGCCGTCCGCGGCCACGAACCTGCGATGACATCGCCCGTCGCACCGAACACGCCGCGGCGCAGCACCAGAAGCGCTGTGATCACGTACTCGGCGACTGCGGCCGCGTTGGCCCCGAGCGCCGGCTTGACCGCCACGCCGCGCTCATCGCACGCTCCCCCGTCGATGTTGTCGAGGCCGACACCGAGGCGACCAACGACCACGAGATGCCGTCCTGCATCGAGCAGCCGATCGTTCACCTGGGTGCGGTTGCGCACGATGATCGCCCGCGCTCCCGCCAGCGCCGCCAGCAGGTCCGGCATGCGGTCGACAAGACCGGGGTCGTAGAGGACGTCGTAATACTCGGCGAGCGAGGCTACGGCCGCCTCGTCCATGAACTCTGTGATGACGATGTCTGCCATCAGGCGGACCCGATCTCGTCCCAGTCGATCGGGAGATCTTTGTTGATCGCCTGATCGGCCGGAGGCATGGGGTACTTCAACCCGGTGCCACAGTTGAACAGCAGCGCGCGCTCACCCGGGTCGACCAGACCTTGCTCGAGCGCTGCCTTGTAGCCGGCGTAGGTCGCTGCGCCCTCGGGCCCCATGAGCAGGCCGTCATTTGCCGCGATCCGCTCCTGGGCATCCTGGATCTCGTCGTCGGGCACCGCTATCGCAAACCCGTTGGACTCGCGTACGGCGCCGAGGATGAGGAAATCGCCAATAGCGACGGGAACCCGGATGCCGCTTGCGATGGTGGAGGCGTCCTCCCACAGATCGGCATGGTCGACCCCGTCCTGCCAGGCCTTGACGATCGGGGCGCACCCTTCGGCCTGCACCGCGACCATCCGGGGGAGGTCACCTGTGATCCACCCCATCTCCCGCAGCTCGTTGAAGGCCTTCCACATGCCGATGAGCCCGGTGCCCCCGCCTGTCGGGTAGAAGATCACATCGGGGGTCTCCCAGCCCATCTGCTCGGCGAGTTCGAGGCCCATGGTCTTCTTACCCTCGATGCGATAGGGCTCCTTGAGCGTCGAGATGTCGAACCAATCCATCGCTTCCTTGCCCTCGCCGACGATCCGGCCGCAGTCGTTGATCAGGCCGTTGACCCGCCAGACCTTGGCCCCCTGCAGGGCGATCTCCCTGACGTTGACCTCGGGCGTGTCGGCGGGGCAGAAGACGTATGACTCGAGACCGGCTCGTGACCCGTAGGCCGCCAGCGCCGCTCCGGCGTTCCCGTTGGTCGGCATGGCGATGCGGGTCTTGCCCAGCTCCTTGGCCATGCTGACGGCCATGCACAGCCCGCGGGCCTTGAACGACCCTGTCGGAAGCCTGCCCTCGTCCTTGACGAGGAGGGAGGACGAACCCGTCTCGGCCGCAGTGGCGTCGATCGGCACGATCGGGGTCATCTCCTCGACGAGCGAGACGATGTTCTCGGTCTTGCGAACAGGGAGAAACTCGCGGTACCTCCACAGATCGGGCGGGCGCTTGGCCAGTGTCTCCTTATCCAGCGCTCCGGCGATGCCGTCGAGGTCGTACTTGACCAGAAGAGGCTTGCCGGCCGCCGAGAGGCCGTGGAGGACGTCGGCTTCGTATCGCTCGCCGGTGGCACCGCACTCGAGATGCGTGACGAACGTCGGCCGGTCCTCAGTGAGGTTTCGCAGGTGTTCCATGGCTCCGCTTTGATGGGGTAGCACCGAGCCTACCGAGCCGCGGAACGACGGCGTCAGGCCCCGGCGAGGCGGCGGTAGGTCAATTCTGCGATGACCAGATCCTGCACGGCGACGCCTGTGAGATCAGCCACGGTGATGTCGTCGGGAGACCGCCTCCCCGGGGTGTCCCCTGCGATCACGCTGCCGAGTTCCACGGCGTCGTCTTCGGTGATGGCACCGGCGGCGGCGCCGGCCGCACACTCGCCGTGATGGAACGCCTGCGAGAGGCTGTCTGCGACGATCGCATCGGCGGCAGCCAGCAGGTCGGCCCCCAACTCCTGCTTGCCCACACTGTCGGACCCCATCGCCGTGATGTGCGTTCCGGGGCGGATGTCGGCTGCCATCAGCAGTGGCTCCGCCGCAGGAGTGGCCGTCACGATCAGTGAGCACACCGCTGCGACATCGGCCGGCGCATCGACGACGGCAACGT
>JABMPV010000175.1 GCA_013202595.1 bacterium | reverse complement strand
TGGCGACCTTGCCCTGGAACGTGGCCGCATAGGCCTCCGATGTCCGATCGCCGATCCGCTGGGCGATCTCCATGCCGCGCTCGACGGCGGCCATGGCGGCTGCGAAGTCGCCGTTGCGGGCGTGACAGGTCGGGATGGCAAAAGTCAGCATCTCGGCCTGGTAGTGGAGATTGCCCTCCTCCTCGGCACGCGCCAGCAGCTTCTCTGCGGCCTCCAGCGCCTCGTCGAACCGGGTCAGGAATGCCAGGGTGTTGGCGAAGTGGGCCATCCCGAAAAGGGTCGGCTCGGTGTCGCCCATCTCGTCGCCGAGGCGGGCGACCTCGGCCATGTAGTACTCGACTTCGTCGAACTCGGCGTATCCGGTGCGCAGATAGCACTGGTTGATGCACGCCTCGACGAGTCCCGTACCGTCGTCCGCCTCCCTGGCCATCTCCTCCGCCGAGACGAGATCGTCGAGCGCCTGCTGGCGTTCGGCGAAGAAGAATCCGCGCACCAGACCGCGCTTGTTCATGCCCGAGATCCGCATGGCGACATCGCCGCGCTGTTCCCCCTCGATTCTCAGCCGTTCGTATGCCTCGGCTGCTCCGGGGAAGTCGAACAGGTACTCCCTGGTCTTCCCGAGGCCCTCGAGCGTGCGGCGCAACAGCGGCGACGGCGTGGTTTCGTCCATCGTTGTGAGTGCCTGCTCGAACCGGGCGACCGCGACCGGCAGGGCGTAACCGGCCGCCGCTGACTCTCCCGCAGCCACCAGATAGGGGAGTGCCCTTCCCATCTGGCGGGACTTCACCAGATGATCGGCGATATCACCGGAACGCTCGGGGTGGAGACGCTCGAGGAAGTCTGCCAGCGCTCCATGGAGTTGAGTGCGCTGCTTGAGCAGGACCGTGTCGTACGCCGCCTCCTGCAGAAGTGCGTGCTTGAAGCGGTACCGGCGCTTCGGAATCCTCGTGACTTCTCTGACGATGTCCCGTCGCTGCAGGTCCACGAGGGCGTCGTCGAGGCCGGCGATGTCCGGCAGGGTCGCGGCCAGTTCGTCGTACTGGAATTGGCGCCCCACGACCGATGCAGCCTGGGCGACCCGCCGGCAGCGCTCATCCAGGCGATCGAGGCGGGTCACGAGCAGCGCAGATAGGTTGTCGGGCACCGAGAACTCGCTCTGAGCACCGGTCGCCACCCACTTGGAGCCATCGTGGGCCACGATGGCTGTGTCGATCATCGAGCGGATGATCTCCTCGACGAAGAACGGGTTCCCCTCCGACTTGTCCAGGATGATCCTGCGATTGGCCTCATCCAGGCCGTCCACTGCGAGCAGGGCTGCGACCAGTTCGCGGGTCTCCGACTCGGCGAGGGGGAGCAGGGCGACATGGGTATAGAGATGAGGCCGATCTCGTTCGACGGTCTCGTGTATTTCCCACGAGCCGTCCTCTCGACGCGGCCGGAACATGAGGACGAGGGAGAGCCGGGCCCTGTCCGCGACTCCCAGCAACTCTCTCACCAGGTCGAGAGATGCCGGGTCGGCCCAGTGCAGGTCTTCGAAGGCGATCACGAGGGGAGCGGTGGCCGCCAAGCCTTCGATCAATTCGATGATCGCCCGGAACGACTCGCTGCGAAGCTGGGGCGGCTTGAGGTATGCGGTGCGGTGAGCCAGTTCCGTGGGCGGTTCGGTTTCCAGCATCCACGCCACGAACGGCGCCACGTCGGCCACCCGGCCGGGGAGTGCGGCGGCAACGGCGCTCTCCACCTTCCGCCACACCTCTGCGGAGGGTTCGCCGCCTGACAGCCCCATGAGGGATAGCAGCATCCGCCGGACCGGCGAGTACGGGGACTCGGTCTCGTACGAGAGGGACCTGCCCTCGTGCCAGGCGACTCCGTCGGGCAATGCCGACTTGAGGTCCGCCACCAGACGTGACTTGCCGACCCCCGCTTCGCCCGTCACCGAGATGATCCTGCCCTGGCCGCCGGTGGAGAGTGCGTCGATGGCATCACGCAGCGCGGCCATCTCGGCGTCGCGCCCGATCAAAGGCGCCTCCAATCCCTCGATCCCGCGAATCGTGTCGGGACGCTCCTGAGCACCCAGCACCCGGAAGGCAGCGACGGGGTCGTCGTGGCCCTTCACCTCGACGCCGCCGAGGTCCTCGAACTCGAAGAGTTTGTCAATGAGTGATCGAGTGGTTCCGGTGATCTGGATGGTTCCGGGTGCCGCGGTCTGCTCCATGCGGGCTGCCAGGTTCACCGCGTCGCCCATGGCCGTGTACTCGACGCGAAGGTCGGAACCGACCGCACCGACCACGACGAGACCGGTGTTGATCCCGACCCGAACGTCGAAGTCGATGCCCCAGTCCCTGCGGATCGCCGCCTTGTAGGGCTCGATCTCGTCCAGGATCGCCAGCGCCGCGAGGACTGCTCGCTCGGGATCGTCCTCGTGGCCGATCGGAGCGCCGAAGAACGCGAGGATGGCGTCGCCCATGAGCCGGGCGATCGTGCCCTCGTAGCGATACACCGGTGCGATGAGGTGCTCGAACGCCCCGTTCATGATGTCGGCCCACTCTTCGGGATCGAGATTCCTCGCCGCCGAGGTGGACCCCTTCACGTCACAGAACAGCATGGTGACGGTGCGGCGCTCTCCCTGCATGGTGCCCGACTCAGCAGCGAACTCGAGTTTGTTCAGCAACTCGGGTGGGATGTAGCGCCGCAGGCCCTCATCGGCTTCGGCTGTGGCCCCCTGCCGGGCAGCAGCCGCGGCAGGCGCTCCCACCTGGGCGCCGCAACTGAAGCAGAAGGCTGCGTTCGGAGGCAGTTCGGTTCCACAGGAGGAGCAGGCAGTCGCGAGGGCGCTTCCGCATCCCATGCAAAACGATGCTCCGCCCGGGTTGTCGGTTCCACAATTCGCGCAGGCCACGCTGAAGCTCCCCTCCGGTACCGGGCGAACGACCCATGGCACCGCGCCGTGTCAGGCGGGGGAGAGTAGCCAGTGATACCCGGCTCATACCGGCGGGCCTCGGTAGGATGCCGCGGCCCCCGGGAGGCTCGGTGTATCTGTTCCTGTTCCTGGCAGACATGCAACTCGGTGCCTATGCGACGTTCAGCGGCATGAACGAGCGTGACGTTGGCCGCTACGCCCATGAGCGGGACATGCAGGTGCGCCCGGTACCTCGCGTCGAAGGGTTCGAATGGGATGCCGCCCGATATTCGGAGGCAGTCGACGCCGTCAATTCGCTCCGACCGGACTTGGTGCTCATCGGCGGCGACATGATCGATGACACCAACGCCGAGGATCAGTACGACGAGTTCATGCGGATCACGGATCGCATCGACGACGACATCCCGATCAAGTGGGTGCCGGGCAACCACGACATCGCCGACGACAACGTCGTCCCCACGATGGCCAGCATCGCCACCTACCGGGCTGCATTCGGTCCCGATTTCTACGCGTTCGACCACGGCCCCATCCGATTCGTGGCGCTGAACACCGTGGTGATCGATCACCCCGAACTGGTGCCCGGAGAGTGGGAGACCCAGCGGGCGTTCATCGAGGCCGAACTGGCCGAAGCCGCGGAGCGATCCCGGCCTGTCGTGATGCTCGGGCACCATCCGCTCTTCACCAGGCATGCGGATGAGGAGGACGATTACTGGAACCTTCCGCTGGTGCGCCGCAAGCCGATCCTCGACATGGTCCATCGCCACGGCGTGCCGCTCGCCCTGGCCGGCCACTGGCACAGGAACTCCCATGCCGGCGACGGAGAGTTCGAGATGATCACCACCGGGCCGGTTGGCTATCCGCTGGGATTCGATCCTTCGGGATTCCGGGTGGTCGAGGTCTCGGGGGGCAGGATCTCCCACGCCTACCGGCCGCTGGACGCCTGACTCCGCCCTGAAATCGCCGATGCGGCCCCGGTATGGTGCGGGTCCGATCCACGGCAGACAATCGACCAAGGGGAGACCATGGCCCGACCGGTGATCATGAGTGTCGACGACGATCCGCAGGTGCTTGCCAGCATCGAGCGCGATCTCCGCGATCGCTATGCCGATGACTATCGGATCCTCTCGGCCGAGTCCGGAGCGGAGGCACTCGAGGCGCTGATCGAGTTGCAGCGTCGCGGGACACCGGTGGCGATGCTGTTGGTCGACCAGCGAATGCCGTCGATGGAGGGCACCGAACTGCTCGAAGCAGTCGCCCCCATCGTGCCCGATGCCCGAAAAGTGCTGTTGACGGCGTACGCCGACACCCAGGCGGCCATCGATGCGATCAACCGGGTTGGGCTCGATCACTATCTCATGAAGCCGTGGGATCCACCCGAGGATCTGCTCTACCCCGTGCTCGACGATCTCCTCGAGACATGGCAGGCCACCGTTGCGATCCCGTATGAGGGGATCCGCGTCGCAGGGACCACCTGGTCGCCGGGGACCCATCTCGTGAAGGACTTCCTGGCCAGGAGCCTCATCCCTTACCAGTTCCTCGATATCGAACGCGACCCGGCAGGCCGATCGCTCGTCGACGGCCTCGGCGATGTGGCGCTTCCAGCAGTGTTCTTCCCCGACGGGTCGACCCTCATCGCCCCCGACGCGAGGGAGTTGGCCGGCAAGGTCGGGCTCCGCACCGAGACCTCGACGGAGTTCTTCGACCTCATCGTCCTGGGAGCCGGTCCTGCCGGCCTCGCCGCGGGCGTGTATGGAGCCTCTGAGGGATTGCGAACGGCGGTCATCGAGCGCAGCGCCGTCGGCGGCCAGGCTGGCACGAGCAGTCGTATCGAGAACTACCTCGGATTTCCCAACGGAATCAGCGGCGCAGAACTCGCCCGTAGAGCGGCCACGCAGGCCCAGCGCCTTGGGGCGGAGATCCTCACGGCAACAGAGGCGGTCGGTGTCCGGCTCGAGGGGTCGGTCAAAGTGGTCACGCTCGCCGATGGGTCCGAGATACCGGGCAGGACGCTCGTCATTGCCACGGGCATGACCGTGAGGCGGCTCAAAGTGCCCGGGTATGAACGGTTCGAAGGGGCCGGCGTCTACTACGGGGCCGCTGCGTCGGAGGTCACCACGTACCGCGATCAGGAAGTGTTCGTGGGGGGGGGTGCCACCTCGGCGGGGCAGGCAGCCATGATGTTCTCCAAATACTGCTCCGGGGTGTCGCTGATCGTGAGAGGCGACTCTCTGGAGAAGGGGATGTCGGCCTATCTGATCGAGCAGATCGCCGGAACGGAGAACATCGAGGTGATGCTCAACACCCGCATCACCGAGGTCGGCGGCGGTGATCGGGTCGAGTGGCTGTCGCTGTCCAACACTGCGGACGGTACGGAGGAGCGACGCGACGCTTCGGGCATCTTCGTGTTCGTCGGTGCCGTCCCGCATACGAGCGTCGTCGATGGGGTCGTGGAGAGGAACCAGCAGGGCTTCATCCTCACCGGGCCCGACCTCAGTGTGGATGGGGCACGACCTGCCGGATGGAAGCCCGATCGCGACCCCTACCTCATGGAGACGAGCGTGCCGGGCATCTTCGCAGCCGGGGATTCCCGTCACGGTGTCGTGCGCAGGGTTGCCTCGGCGGTCGGGCAGGGGAGCGTCGTCGTCAGCATGGTTCACCAATACCTCGAGACGGTGTAGCCGATGCCCGATCAGCGCCTGCGCTCGATTGCCTTCTTTGCAGAGATGGACGACGCCGACCTCGACAGGATCGGCGCCTCCTCGGTCGAGCGGCGACTGGCCGACGGCGAGCAGTTGTTTGCAGAGGGTGATGACGGGCATCACGCTTATCTCATCGTCGAGGGCGAACTGGAGATCAGGAAGCGATCCGCCGAGCGGGACGTCCTGCTCGCCGTGCGCGGCCGGGATGAAGTGGTGGGGGAGATGTCGCTGCTCGAGGATGCTCCCCGCATGGCGGGAGCAGTGGCCAAGGGCGAGGCCGTCGTGCTCGAGGTCCCCAAGGACGTCTTCGACGACGTGCTGGCAACCAGTCCCGCAGCCGTCCGCGGTCTGTTCGGGGTGCTGCTCACTCGCTGGCGGGAGACCGAGGCCCGGCTCCGCCAGCGCGAACAGCTTGCTCAGTTGGGAACCCTTTCTGCCGGTCTGGCCCACGAACTCAACAACCCCGCAGCAGCAGCCAAGCGAGCGGCCGCGGGGTTCGTGGCGGCAGCCGATCGGCTGGCTGCGACCGAGGCCGAACTGGGCATGGCGAACCCGCCGCCGGAGGTGCGGGCGCTCATCGATGCCCTCGCCGCAGCCGGTGGCCAGCGTCTGGGCTCGCTCGCCAGGGGAGACCGGGAAGAGGATCTGATCGACCGATTGCAGGTGATCGGCGTCGACAGGCCTGCTGCACTCGCTGCCACCCTGGTCGATGTCGATTCGGCCGCCGTGGATTCATTCCTCGACGACATCGGGACCGCAGGCGCCTCACGAGGCCGGGCCGTGGCGGCCGCAGTCGCCAGGCGGGAGGTCGCTGCACTGGCCAATGTGGCCCTTGATGCCACCGGTCGGATCTCCGACATCGTGGGTGCGGTCAAGTCGTATGCATTCACCGGCCAGGCTCCGGTTCAGGAAGTGGACCTTTCGAGGATGCTGGATGACACCCTGGTCCTGATGGCCCACAAACTCGGCGACATCGAGGTGGTGCGTGAGTACGGGACCGTCCAGCCGATCCCTGCGTTTGGCAGCGAACTCAACCAGGTGTGGACCAACATGATCGACAACGCCGCCGATGCCGTGCGGGAGGCGGGGCGGACCCCAGGGCGGATCACCCTGCGGACCGGGGTCGATGGGGACCATGCCGTCGTCGAGATCGAGGACGACGGATCAGGCATCCCCGATGACGTGCTGCCCAGGGTGTTCGACTCCTTCTACACCACCAAGCCGCCTGGTTCGGGCACGGGCCTCGGACTCGACATCTCCTACGGAATCGTCGTCCATCGCCACGGCGGTGAGATCGACATCGACACCGAACCGGGTCGCACGACCATGCGGGTGCGGCTTCCGCTGACCCTGGTGTGATCCGGCGGAGTCACATTGCCAGGCTTCTAGGCTGACCCGACAGTGTCGACGTTCACGATCATCATGCTGGTCCTCGGCGGGGCAGTGGCGGGGTTCATCAACACCGTTGCCGGTGGTGGCTCCGTTATCACCATCCCCATCCTCGTCGAGGCCGTCGGAGCCCATGCGGCCAATGGTTCGCTGCGGATCGGCCTGCTGATGCAGAACGTCACCGGGATCGCCGGCTACCAGCGCGGCAAGGCGGTCCCGTGGCCGCTGGTGATGCGCTTGGCCCCTCCGGTTGTGCTCGGGGCCCTCGCCGGCGCCTGGGGAGCAAGCCAGGTATCGGCCGATGTCCTCAAACGGGTCTTCGCCATCGCGGTGGTCATGGTCGCCGCCTCAGTGGTCTTCAAGCCCGCTGCATGGGATCCGGCGGAGGACCCACGCCTGCGCGAACCCCTTCGATCCATCGTCTTCTTCGCCATCGGCGTCTACGGCGGCTTCGTGCAGGCAGGTGTCGGATTCCTGTTCCTCGGCGCCCTCGTTCCCGGCGTCGGGTTGGGCCTGGTGAAGGGCAACGCCGCAAAGGTGGCGCTGATCCTGATCTACATGCCGTTCGCCTTGCTGCTGTTCGCCAGTCAGGATCAGGTGCACTGGGTGGCCGGCCTGTCTGTCGGGGCCGGTGCGATGGTCGGCGCGTTCTTCGCCTCACATCTGGCCATCACAAAGGGTGCGGGCTGGATCAGATGGGTGCTGGCATTCGCAGCGATCGCGGCCGCGGTCAGAATGCTCTTCTTCTGAATCGGCACCCCGTTGGGCGCACGGGATCGGCAGGGCCATTCGGCACCGGTCTTCCCTGGTGCCGTGCGCCATACTGCGGCCATCAGTCACAGGAGGGGTCCTATGCATTTGCGTGACGCTCGTCGGGCGTCCCGGCTCGGCTTGCTGCTCATTGCCGTGGTGATGGCCGGTCTCGCCGTCGCCGCATGCGGCGAAGAGATGCCTGCGGTCGAGGCCGACACCGGCAATCCGGTTCCCGAGGCAGCGGCCATCGTCGCCGATCTCTCGGGCGTCGAAGTGGAGATGCGCCACGAACCTGGCTGAGGGTGCTGTCACGACTGGTCGGTCTATATGACCGACCAGGGTGCGACGGTCGTCGCAATCTCAGATCCAGATCTCGCAGGGTTCCGCGCAGACCACGGCATCCCGTCCGAGGCGGCAACGTGCCACTCCGCCCTCGTCGAGGGATATGTGATCCAGGGCCACGTGCCTGCCCAGGCTGTCGAGCGCTTGATCACAGACAAGCCCGATGCAGTGGGGATCGTCGTGCTCGGCATGCCGGCCGATTCCCCCGGCATGGGCGGGGATCCGGTGGCATGGGCGAATCAGGAAGTGCTGCTCATCGGTCACGACGGTTCGATGACGCCGTTCGACTTCTAGTGCCCCGACCACAAACGTTTGCCGCGTTCACGACGGCCAGATGACGCCCCCGGCTGTGTCCTCGTCCTCGACGCACGGTGA
>JABMPV010000174.1 GCA_013202595.1 bacterium | reverse complement strand
TGAGATCGATCTCGCGACGCCGTCACTCGACGACGATACGCTGAGGTCCCTTTCCGGCGCCGGGGTCACCGTCCGACTCGTCTCGGGCCGCCTGCATCTCCTCGATGAACGCGGCCACACCGGTCACCACTTCGATGGCTGCCTTGACCAGATGGATCGCTGCTCGCTGCAAGCCTCTTCTGGCCGCATCGCTCAGTTCGGGACGATCAGCCATTGGGATCTCCAAACCGGATCTGAAGGGTGCCGTCATCGAGACGGGCGCCGAGCACCTCTCGGCGGCGGAGCGAATCGGGCAGCACCATGGATCGGCGATACGGCCCGACGGTTATGTACAACTCGTCCTGGTGTCTGAGCACCTCCACCTCGGCTCGCTCGACGAAGGGCATGCGCAGGGCCAGGATCGCGACCTCGCCCTCCTGGGTCAACGACATCGCCTCGTCCTCGGCGAGACGAACCGTGGGGTCCCGATCGCCGTACAACTCCTCTCCCACCGTGCGCAGCCGATCGATGCCGACCATCTCCTCGTCGAACAGACGCAGGCTGAGCACCTCGACGGAGCCGAAACCCTCTTTGACCGTCTCCATGTGACCCGCCTGGACCTCCCGCCACCGGGTGAAGTACGGATCGGTGACCTCGTCGGGGATGATCCGATTGACGATCGCAGCGTCCACCGAGTAGCCGAACAACCCGAGGTAGGTGAAGGTCCGCCTGGCCTCGGCGACCACCATCTTCTCGAGGTTCATGACGAGGCGGGCGCTCGTGACCCGGGGATCGACGAGGATGCGCCTGGCCCCCTCGATTCGCTCGTAGAAGCCCTCGCCGGCCGCGAACACGTCGTCACCCGGAAGCGGCATCGACACGACCCGGCTCAAGACGGGTCTGACCACCTTTGCCAGCTTGCGCTCCACGGGAAAGAGCTTCTCCATGTACCACGACAAGGCCTCGGGAAGGCTGAGGAGGCGCAGGGTCTCCGCCGTCGGGGCACAGTCCACAACGAGCAGGTCGTAGCCACCCTTGCGATAGTGATCCTGTACCTCGGCGAGCGCGAACATCTCGTCCATACCGGGGAACACCAGCAACTCCTCGGCAGCGACGCTCTCCAGCCCGCCCCAGTCGAACAGGTCTGCCAGATAGTCCCTTACCGTCCCCCAGTACTCCTCCAGGCGGTGTTGGGCGTCGATCTGTTGGCCGAAGAGGCCGGGGGCGATCTCTGATGGCTCGTCACCGAGTTCTATCTCGTAGGCGTCACCGAGGCTGTGCGCCGGGTCGGTAGACACGACCAGGGTCCTATAGCCCATGTCGGCAGCGCGCAGAGCCGTTGCTGCTGAGACGGTCGTCTTCCCGACGCCGCCCTTGCCGGTGAACAGCAGGACCCGCACGTCAGCCGGTCTCCTCCTCGATCGCCTCGGCCCTGCGCTTCAGTTCGCGAAGCGCAGACGTCACAATCTGCTTCTCGGCCTGACGGCGGAGGAAGCCCGGGACGGAGAAAGCCGTCTCGACTCTCAGTGCATAGAGGATCTCGATGGCATCGCCGTCCTCCTCGGAGAACTCGTACGAGCCCTCCATCTCCCTGATGTCGTCACCAGGCACAGCCGTCCAGGCGATGCGCTGTGGGGGGTCGTACTCGTACTCGAGTTCGTACGTGATCCTCTTGATGAAGCCTTCGACCTCGAACCGGGCCCGGGAGGCCCTCCCCTCGGCGTCTCGGTCGAGCACCTCGACTGAGTTCACGCCGGTCGCCCATTCCGGATACGCCTCGAGATCGGCTGCGACACCGAACACGGTCTCGGCCGAAGCCCTTGTCACCGTGCTGCGAACGGTCCCTTCTGCCACCGTATCTGCCTCCGTTGGATGACCAGCAGGCTACTGCTCTCTCCGACCCCACACCGCCACATACGAGACCTCGTAGTGAACGATCTCCTCGGGATCGGGGTACCGGGCAGCAAAGGCTGCCAGACCGCTCTGCAACTCGGACGGGTCGATCAACTGCAGTGTGCTCACGAATCCCGCCTCCACGGCCGCAATCCAATCGGCGGCAGTCCGCTCGATTCGCTCGACGTCACGCTTGATCTGGATGCGACCCAACCCGGCTCGCTCCATGGCGTGAATCACGGTCCCGGTGGCCGGGAACCTGACGGAGTCGATGACGCCCACGGTCGGGAACCACCGGGCGAGGAATCCGTCCATGACTGTGTCCCGGTCGAAATTCCACACCCACACCGTCCCGCCGGGGCGGACCACCCGCGCCGCCTCCCCCAGCCAGACATGGGGATCGCCGTAGTGGATGCTGGCGTGATAGTGCACCAGCGCGGCAGAACCCGGGGCGATCGGGAGTGCTCCACCATCACCGATGATGGCCTCGACTCCGGACGTACGGGCCGCGGCCGCCATGGCCGGCGACCTGTCCACCACGATCGCCGTGGCACCGGTCTCGGCCAGGACTGCGGCGTGCCGCCCTCGCCCGCCGCCGACGTCTACGGCGACATCCCCCACACCGAGGCCCGCTTCCGAAGCAGCCCGTCTGGCCCGGGCTCTTCCTTCCTCTGACGACAGCCGATGGCCGTATCCGCCGGCCAACCGATCGAGGTCGATCTCACCCATGGCGCACAGCCCTGCCCGTGGCCCGGAAGTACCCGACGTTGCGGCACAGCGTCGGGCCCACCCGCCACGACACAGCCTGGGGTTGATGAATATCCCCGAAGTAGTGCCAGCGAGGCTCGTGGCGGATCAGATAGTCGAGCACGGCAGCCGATTCCTTGGCTCTCCCCCCGATCACATCGGTGCTGAGTGAGCGAATCGCAGGTGCAACGTGGGTGCAGAGCATGTCGACGGGGCCGAGGCGATCCAATTTGGCAGCCATCTCATCCTCGGTCACCTCTCCGGGGACGCCGAGGTTGTAGGCGCCTCCCCCGGCGAAGCCGACCCTGAGCCCCTCGATCTCCACCACCTCTGCATCGACGAAACGCACGCCGGGAGGAAGTGCTGCAGCCAGCAAATCGGGCCTATCGACATTGCCGTAGGTGACGAAGGCCTGCGAGCCTGCGAGAGCATCCGCAGTCTCTTCGTACGAAGCCACGATCAAATCGGTGTACCGCTGCCGGATCTCGTCCTCACGGCCGGCTGAGAAGTCACTCCAGAGACCTCGCGCCTCGTCGCGCAGACCGGCAGCTCTCAGAGCCACCAACCGTCCCACGAAATCCTTGCCGGCGACTTCAGCGAGCAATCCATCATTGGTGCGGTAGTCGACGTAGTTGAGCAGGTCTCCGAGTACGGCCACCGGCTCACCCATCCGGGCGATCTTGGCGAGGGCATCGAATGCCCCGTGGACATCAGAGACCAGCAGCACTCAAGCGAGCGTACTGCGAGCGGCTTCGATCTCAGCCGCCACCCGGGCATCGCGCTCCCCCGCCGCCCTCGCTCCCAGTGCGGCGCCTGCCCAGGGGCCACCGAGTCTTCCGAGCGCCCACGCCGCATGCGCCCGGACCAGCCAATCGGGATGGCCGAGGTACCCGGCGACCACTCCCACCGAGGACCGATCAGCGCTGTTGCCCAGGGCGATCAGCGCGTTGCGCCGGATGTGTCTGGCCTGTCTCCTCGGCACGTACCAGTGATCGAACCGCTCGAGCAGAGTCCGATCGGCCGAGCTGAGCAACTCGATCAAGTCGACCGTTCCCTGACGATCTGTGGACGAATCCATGAGGCGCCCACCCGGAGGGCACGCATCGAGGCAGTCATCGCAGCCGTAGACCCGATCACCTACAGCAGCCCGCATCTCCGCCGGGATCACGCCGGGTGCCTGCAGCCACCTGGCCAGACACAACCGGGCGTCCAGCACCCCCGGCGCCACGAGGGCCCCCGTCGGGCACGCCGGAAGGCACGCCGAGCAGGTGCCACAGGTCCGGTCCTGAGGTTCGGATACGGGCAGCGGCGCATCCGTCACGACGGAGCCGAGCAGCATCCACGGGCCCGCCCCGGGAGCCAGGACCATGGCGTTCTTGCCCCACCAACCGACTCCGGCGCGGACGGCGGCAGCCCTGTCGACCAACCGGGAGTCATCCGCGAGCACTTCGGCTCGAAAGCCTTCGCTCTCCAGCATCCCGGCCACGAGACCCAGTTGGGTGCGCAGACCCAGGTAGTGGTCATCCGTGGCGA
>JABMPV010000173.1 GCA_013202595.1 bacterium | reverse complement strand
CACCGGCGACGATGGGGCGACCCTCGGGCCGGGTGAGATCGGGCGCATCGAGGTGCGCGGGCCCATCGTGTCTCCCGGATATCTCAGGGGGACTGTCATCGGCAGCGAAGCGTGGCTGCGCATGCCCGATCTGGGGTCCCTCGACGTCGACGGGTACCTGACGGTGCATGGCCGGGCAGATCGCATCGTCGTGACCGGTGGCGAGAACGTGGACCCGGCCGAGGTGGAACAGGTGCTGCTCGGTTGCGACGATGTGGTCGATTCTCGCGTCTACGGGGAGCAGGATGAGGAGTGGGGGATGGTGCTCGTCGCCGACGTGTTCCTCGATCGCGGGCACCTGGCAGATGTCCAAGCCTGTGCCAGGAATCGTCTCCCCGGATTCAAGGTGCCCAAGGTGTGGCGATCCACCGGGCCGATCGATCGCGGGTGGAAGGGCTGAAGCCGGTCGGGGCGTCTTCATCTCCACCTACCCTCATGGTCATGCAACGCTCGATCTGGGTCGCGTTCGCCCTCGCCAGCATCGGCTGGGGTTCCGGTTCGCCCGTTGCCCGGCTGCTCCTCGACAGAGGCCTGAGCCCGTACGAACTGGTGCTGTTTCGCTCTGCGATCGCCGCGTTGGCCATCGTCGTGTACCTGGCCGTTCGATCACAGCTGCGTGCCGGGCGGATCGCGGTCACCGTGGGCCTGGTGATGGCGTTTACCAGTCTTGCGCTTCCCTTCGTCCTGTCGACGATCGCGCTCCAGTACGCCTCAGCGGGGTTCGTCGCCCTGCCCGGAGCCTTGATCCCACTGATGACCGCTGGCATGGCGCATTTCTTGCTGCCCGGTGATCGGATATCTCCTGCCAAGGTCATCGGGATGACCCTGGGACTCGCCGGTGCGATCATCCTTCTGACATCGGGCGACAGTGGTTTGGTGGCGGGCGGCCGGCCGGGGCTCGCAGGAGCACTCGGTTTGGCGTCCGCGTTCTCGATCGCCGCCGGGAGCGTGTATGCCAAACAGCACGTCGATGGGTATGAGACGCTCGAGGTCGCCGGCGTCCAGTTCGTGGCCGGTGCAGCGATGATCCTGGCCGCCACGCTGGTGGCCGAGGGCGGCCCCGCCGTGCCCGATGGCGGATCGTGGCTCCTTCTGCTCTATATGGGGCTCGTCTCCACATTCGTGCCCTTCGTCGCCTACTACTGGCTGCTCAGGCGGATCTCGGCATCGTTCGCTTCGACCATCGGGTACATAGTCCCGCTGATCGCCGTGGTGGCCGGGATCGTGCTGGTCGACGAGTTGCTCCAGACCGGGATCGTCGTCGGCGGGGCGCTGATCCTCCTCGGCGTGGCTGTGACCGATCGCCTCGAGGCGAGGGTGAAATCCCGAGCTGCAAGTCGACCGGGCGCCTGACGGGAACAACGACGAATCAACAGTGGTTGCACCTCGCAACTACTGTGTTTGGAGGGGTGACCGATGCCTGCTGTGACCGTTGATGACGTACTGGCCCTGCCGCAGATAGCGTCCCCGGGTCCGGGGCAACTCGAGCGTTCCGTCAAGCAGATCACCACGGCACCCATGGGCTTCGAAGGCGACGGCTTCCCCGTTCGCAGGGCGTTTGCCGGCATCGATCTCGCCGACCTCGATCCGTTCGTACATCTCGATCAGATGGGTGAAGTCGAATACGCCCCGGGAGAGCCGAAGGGCACGCCGTGGCATCCTCACAGGGGCTTCGAGACAGTCACCTACATGATCGACGGGACACTGCTACACCAGGATTCCCACGGTGGGGGCGGCACCATCTCCAACGGCGACACACAATGGATGACGGCCGGATCGGGCATCCTCCACATCGAGACTCCACCCGAGCATCTCGTCGTGTCCGGCGGCCTGTTCCACGGGTTCCAGTTGTGGGTCAATCTGCCTGCCCGGGACAAGTTCCTGGCTCCCAAGTACCAGGATCTGCGAGGTGACGATGTCGTGCTGCTGCGCTCACCGGACGGCGGGGCACTGCTGCGCCTCATTGCGGGAGACCTCGGCGAGCGGGTCGGCCCGGGTTCCACCCACACGCCAATGGCCATGGCACATGCGACCGTGCAACCCGGCGCCAGGCTTCATGTGCCCTGGCGAGCCGATTTCAACGCGCTGGTCTACGTGCTCAACGGATCAGGCGTGTTCGGCTCCGAACGGAGACTGGCGCGCTCCAGCCAGATGGTGGTGTTCGGGCCGGGAGATGCCCTCACGGCGGCGGCGGACGATCGCCAGGAGAGCCGCAGCCCCGGGATGGATCTGCTCATCCTCGGGGGCAAGCCGATCCGTGAGCCGGTCGCCATGTACGGCCCCTTCGTCATGAACACCAGGAATCAGCTGATCGAGGCGTTCGATGACTTCCAGGCGGGCAAACTCGGGACCATCCCGATCGACAGGATCGATTCCGCCAGCCCTCACGGCTGAGATCCGTCAGCCCCGGGGTGCTGCTTCTTGAGTACACACCTCCGAAAGGGGAGTCGGAGGTCCATGAGATAGACCATGCCTGGAGAATCAGGCAGTGGCAGCCTCGAAAGGTTGCCTCACCTGTTTCTACGGCCAGATGTCAACCGTGCGAGGGGTCTGCGGCGACTTGGAGTTGATGATGGATGAACGGCCGGGTGGGATGACAGTCGAGGACGACCTCTTCCAACGGTACGGTCGTGATCTCGTGCACTTTGCATCCGGGTTGGTCGGCCCTTCAGATGCGCCAGACGTTGTGTGAAATGCGATGGATCGGCTGTTGCGGTCTGGTGCCCTGGATGCGGTCGGCATCACCCTCGATCAGCCCTGTACCGCGAGGTGTGTTCAGCGCCGAAGGTGCCTCCGAGCAGCGCGTCTGACAGAAGCCAAGACTTCCGGAAGCTCGATTTCGGCCAGAGTGCCACCCCGAGCAGCTGCATCTGAGCGGGCAGAGAGGTTCTCCCAGTCGATTCGCTCGTACGCGGCGGTCGCCAACCGTACAGCCTCATCCATTGTGATTCGTTGGCCCTTGGTCGCCTGCAGGAGGAGATCCATCATCAGGTCATTGAGGTTGATGACGGCGAGTTGTCCGGGCGCCAGATCGATGGAATGCGGTGCCTCGATCGCGAAGTCATCGAGACGATCACCCGGGACCTCGATCGCGAGCGTCTCCCCGTCGCTGAACGTGTACAGCCAATGCCGCCCATCTCGTACGAATTCGAGTTCAACGAGGATGGCGTCCGAGCCCGATCTGGAATAGCCGACGAGGTCAATGTCCGTAGGTCGATACGAGCCCGTGTGCAGCTCAACTGCGGTTCCGCCCACCAGGACAGCGTTCTCTAGTGCGGCCTCACTGAAGGCGGCGGCGGTCAGAAGCCTCCGTTCTGTCGATCCGATGCTCGCCTCGCCGGCGCGATGGAGCAGGTCTCGCGGCGAGGCTGTCTCCCTAGGCACTCTGCGTCAATAGGGACTGCTCAACTGAGACATCTACACCACGAGCTCGCTTCGCATCGAGTCGCATCTGAGGGTCAGACTGAGCGATCCCTGTGGAGCTCAGACGTTCCCGACCCCGTTCGGACTGGGCGACAACACCTTGAAGCGAGATCGGGACATCGCATGGGACGAACTCGATATCCAGGTTCATTGCGTCCAGAATGCGCATCAAGGTACTGATCCGAATATCCGACCTGCCGCTTTCGATCTTGGACAGGTTGGGCGCGGCGATACCGGAGCTTCGGGACACGGCTTCCTGCGTCAGTCCGATGGCCTCTCTGGTCGCACGCAGTCGAGCGGGAAGACTCATCTGCACCTCCTCCTTATGCCAGAGCATAAGTTATCGAATTCCATAAGTCAAGCCTTGACCCGAATCTAGAAAGGCGGGACCTCCGATAGCCGCCACCTCAATACCAACCGTGGCGGCCCGGCCTGGGGCCGTCGGGTCGCCGCAGGTGAACTGGGGAGGGCCGGCGGAGACCGGTCGGGTTGTTGGGTCAGCGACATCGTGAGGCGCTGTCCCTCACGGCTGAGAGCGTCAGCCCTTCGGGCCGAGCGCCACTTCTCCCGGGCCGACTCAACTATTCGGGTGGTGGAGCCGAAACAGCGGGATGCCCCGCTCTTGCAGCGCTCTCGGTATGGCCGCACTCGCCTTCGTGCTCGGATCGTGCTCGGCCGCCGGGCCGATGCCGGCTGCACCCGATGAGCCTGTGCCGGCGGAGAACTCACTGACCGGCCTCGTCGGGGAGTCCAGGGAGATCGCAGACGCAGTGGATCAGCGCACGGCCGAGATCGAGTCGATGCTGCCGTGAGCCGCCGAGCGCACATCGGTAGGCTTGTCGCATGGAACTCACTGCGTGGGAATGGTTCGCCAGGCTGGCACTCGCGACGGTGCTGGCGGGTCTCATCGGCATAGAACGCGAGACACATCACAAGTCGGTCGGCCTCAGGACGACGATCATGGTCGGGCTCGGCGCGGCGGCCTTCACAATTGCCTCTCTCGAGGGGTTCGGCGGGGTGGAGAAGGCCAGAGTGGCGTCGGGCATCGTCATCGGGGTCGGTTTCCTCGGGGCTGGAGCCATCTTTCGCCAGGGTGCCAGCGTGAGCGGCCTGACGACGGCTGCGTCGCTGTGGCTCACGGCTGCGATCGGTCTCACCTCGGGTGCGGGGGAATTCGCCGGGGCGGCCATCGTGACCGGCTTCGGTCTCTTCGTCCTGTGGGGTCTGCGGGCCGCCGAGATGATGGTCAGGCGCAGAGCGGAGCGTACGGCTCAGGTGCTGGAGGTCGATCTGAACGACACCCATGCCCTCGCCCACGTGCTCAAACTGGTCGACAGGTTCGATCAGTCTGCAGAAGTACTCGCATTCGACATGGGTAACGCACCGATATCCGTGCTTCGGCTCCGGATCCAGCCGGAGACCATCGACCGAATCGAGAGCGTGGCCCATTCGGTCGACGGCGTGGTCGACACCCGGCGAATGGGTTCGTGAGCCGGGCGTCCTTCATCCCGAGAGGCGCAGGATCGCCGAAAGCGCCTGTGCGACCACTTCGGGTTCGTCCGCCTCGTCCATGGTGTCGATGGTCACCGTGCCATCAGACCTCTCGACGGTGATCGAGTAGGTGAAGCGATCACAGCACGGCTCCTGAGCCAGGTACTGATGGTCGCCCGCGAAGACACCGTCACCGTCGATGATCTCGAACAGTGCGACCACCGCAGCCGGATCTCCTGTCGCGGTGGTGCCGTCAGGGCGGACGACGGCGCCATCGCGATGGACCTCCGTGACCTCCTCGATGCCCGCGATGCCGCCGCTGACGGTCAGGATCACCCTGGTGGTCGGTTCGGCGGGAGGCGTCTGAGCGCTGCACGAAGCGCTCAGGATGGCGATCGCTGCGATCAGAGCGGTATGGGTGATGTACCGGTGCACCAAGTCTCGATCTCGTGACGTCGGTCTGACGCAACGGCGGGCCGTGCCGGTTCCTCAGTCGCGGTGCGGTGTTGCCGAAACGCCTTCGCGATTCATGAGCGTGGTTGCCCAGTAGTACAGGACGAGGACCGTCAAGATGATGTATGTGGAGTAGGGGGTCCAGAACCCGAGGAACGTGGCGGTGGCGAGCACGACGAGGATCACCGCGGCCGAGATGTTCTCTCTCTTGATGAAGGCCGCCGGGAGGTCGGGATCCACGAGCCTGCGTTTCCAGGATGCGTAGAAGAACATGCCGGCCAGCATCAGGGCCGACAGGAACAGGCTGGCTCCATAGATGATGGCTGCCAGCCGTTCATCGGAGTTCTTGGCGACGAGGGCAGAAGTGAACGGCATGATCGACACGGTCATCAGGAAGAAGATGTTGAGTGAGATCAATGTGCCGTCTGCGCTGCGGATCCTCCGGTACACGGTGTGGTGGTAGAGCCAGAGGATCCCGACGATCAGGAACGAGACGACGTAGGCCAGGTACTCACGCCACAGATGCCTGACCTCCGGCCACAATCCGTCCGAATCCTGGAGTTCGCTCACCACCGGGATGCTCAACTCGAGCACCAGCAGAGTGATGACGATGGCGATCACCCCGTCGGTGAGGGTGATGATGCGATCGGTGCTGAAATAGCCGCCTCTGGTGGACATTCCGTCTCCTCGGGTCATCACGGGCTTCTGCCGGGCAGCGCCACCACACCCGATGGGTTGAGGTGCACTGCCGTGTAATAGATGCGAGCCGTCGTATCGCAACCGATCTGCTGCAGCGTGGGCAGCGCCGAACACCGCACACGCATGTCGTAGAAGAACCCGGCATCGACGCGATCCTTGTTACCGACGTGCCAGACCGGCGCCTCGGCGTCATGGAACTGCTTGAGGT
>JABMPV010000172.1 GCA_013202595.1 bacterium | reverse complement strand
GTTCCCGATGACGATGACTGCTGTGAACGCACCTGCCGCATACCGGCGCCACGGGTTGAACCGTGGCTGGCTCCAGCCAAGTGACTGGAACAGGCTCCACGTCCCGTGAAAGATGTGCAGCCCCAGAGCGAGATTGGCGACGATGTACAGGGCGGACACCGCCGGCCGCTCGAACGACTGGATCAGGTTGGAGTAGACCTCACCGCGCTCCCAGCCGCCGACGGCGGCGGGCGACGCCCCCCAGGTGAGATCGGCCAGGTGGAACAGCACGAAGAACGCAACGATCACACCGGTCCACCGCATCGTGCGGGACGCGTAGGAAGCTGCGATGTAGTCACGCTGTGAGTACCGGGATCCCCGAGCAGCGATGTTGGTCCTCGTCAGCGAGTACGCGGCGTGGAGATGGAGGACCGCGGCGCCGATGAGGCCGATGCGGAGCACCCACAGGAGATGGGTCCTCGGCACGAGGTGGCCGCCCAGTTCGCGCAGGGCCTCGCCGTACTCGTTGATCTCAGCCGGTCCGATGTACACCTTGAGGTTCCCGAGCATGTGGACCAGCACGTAGCCGAGCAGCATGATCCCGGTCAGGGCCATGACCCACTTCTTGCCCACGGCGGATCGATAGAACTCCAGGGCCCACGGAAGCCGCCTGTCGGGCCGCGATCGACGCAGAGGAGGCCGGCTGGTGGTCGTCACTGGGCCTTCGCCGTTGATCGCATAGCGGCGCATTCTCGCGCGGCGCGCCGCCGCCCGCTACCCACTGCATCAGATGTGCGGCTCGGGTCCTTCCCATTTGGGCCAGAATGGTGACCACCCCCACAACGAGGTTGCCAGATGCGCACACTTCCGACCTACATGCCGGCTCTCGTCACTCCGTACCTGCGTTCGGGCGGCATCGACCCCGAAGGGCACGCCGCCAATGTCAACCGGATCGCCGGCGAGGGGATCAAGGGATTCGTCGTCGCCGGTTCGACCGGAGAGGGCCCCTACCTCGAACCCGGAGAGCGCTCGGCGTTGTGCTCCTCGGCCCGAACGGCCGCGCCAAAGGCCTTCGTGATGTGCGGGGTGGCCGCCGAGTCGGTTCGCCAGGCCATGACCCAGATAGGTGAGGCGGCAGACGGCGGCGCCGACGCAGCCCTGGTGTTGACACCGGGATCGCTGGCGCGGGGCCGGGTCGACCTCATCTCGGGTTTCTACCGGGCCATCGCAGACGCCGCCCCGATCCCGATCCTCATGTACGCCTTCACGAGGGTGGCGGGATGGGAGATGCCGACCGATTTGGCTGCAGCGCTCTCGGCACACCAGAACATCGTCGGGATGAAGGACTCCAACGGCAATCCGGCCAGGGTGTCGGCCGTCATGGCGGGTGCACCCTCCGACTTCGCGATCTTTGCCGGGGCGACTGCGGCCGTCTCGCTGAGTGTGGCCGCTGGCGGATACGGGTCCATCACGGCGAGCGGCAACTACGCGTGGAAGCTCAATGCCTCGGTGGCCGCCACGGCCCGTCGATCCTGGAAGTCGGCCGTAGCCCAGCAGGCGGCACTGAGCACGGTCGCAGCGGCGATCGAGCGTTACGGCCTCCCCGCGACTAAACACGCAGCCGGCCTGACCGGTCTCGCGACCGGGCCGGTGCGAAAGCCGCTGGCTCCGCCTTCGGCCAAGGTCCGAGCCGTCGTTGCGGCAGCGCTCGATGCAGCCGGACTGGGCGCCTGACCCGGCGATCTGGAGCACCACCTTTGCTACGCTCCGAAGAAGATTGAAAGGAGTCGTGTGGCGAAGTTCTTGACCACCGATTGGATGTCCGAGTTGACGTCGACCCTCAATGGGCATGATGGATTCACCGCGGCCATCGCCAGTACGGATCTCGTCCTCCAGTTCGAGGTTCCCGATGCCCCCGACGGCACCGAACCGACCTACCACATCGCCATCGGCGGCGGTTCGGCTGAGATCGCACCAGGGGCCTCGGCCTCACCCGATGCAACCATCAGCAACGATTACGAGACTGCGGTTGCGATGTCCAAGGGAGACCTCAACACCCAGATGGCATTCATGACCGGCAAGCTCAAGGTGACCGGCAACATGGCGAAGCTCATGATGAGCCAGGCCATGCTCGGCCAGTTCGCCGAAGCTGCCTCCGGGATGAGCGTCGAGTACTAGCCCAACCCGATACAACACAGAGAGGGCGCACCATGTGGTGCGCCCTCTCTCGTTGTTCAGTCTGTCTTCCGCTGCTTAGCGGACTGATTTCGCTGCTTAGCGCACGGCTTTCGCTGCCTAGCGCACGGCTTTCGCTGCTTAGCGGACGGCGTCCTTGAGCGCCTTGCCAGCCTTGAAGCCGGGCGCATGGTGCGCTGCCACGGGCACCGTTGCACCGGTCTGGGGGTTCCTGGCCTCGCGGGCGTCGCGGAAGCGAGCCTCGAAGTTTCCGAACCCGGCAATTGACACCTTCTCGCGCTTTGCGAGTGCACCGGCGATGACGTCGAAAACGGCATCCACAGCAGCGGCGCTGTCCGCCTTGCTGCCTCCCGTGGCCGACGCGACTGCGTCGACGAGTTCCTTCTTGTTCATTCCAACTCCTCCGATCGGAGAATCACAACGGTGTAATCGTACCAGGGACCACCCCCTGATTACCAGTGTCTGCAGGAAGAAAACGCTTACAGGACAAGGCGTAGCGCCCTTCCGGAAGCAAGCCCTCTCCCATGCAGGTAGCATGTCGCCCGCACACGCGCGGGAGGTCAGGTGCGCTCCTACCTGAAGCACAATCGATCGATGGTATTCGTGGGGATGGGGACGATCCTGTTCGCCACATCCGTTCTGTGGGAGTTCTCCCGCATGAATCCGCAGTTCCGCTACCTCGTGGAGCCGTGGTCCCTGCGAGGCTTCGAAACCGACCAGGGTCTGGTATTCGTCATCGTGGCCGTGGCCGTCCTCACGCTGGCCGTCCTCATCACGACCGGTGTGATCAAGGAAACCTGGCCACACAACATCGGCGTCGTAGCCGCCGTCACGGCCGTGGCCACCAT
>JABMPV010000171.1 GCA_013202595.1 bacterium | reverse complement strand
CTTCCCGCCCACTGGGCCGAAGTGGGAAGAACCGGGACCGGGTTGGCAGCGACCAACTTCGCTCGGTGGGCTGCAGAAGCCCGACGGCAGGAGGACGCCTGTGATGAGGTGGCCGCCCGCCACGGCGTTCCCCCTGCCCGCATCCCGTGGATGATCGAGGCCCCCACGACCGTCGAAGACCTTGCAGGGCTCATCCTCGAGGCCCGCGGCCTCGATGTCGAGGCCTTGCTCGGCTAGAGATCTGATCTCGGCATCCTCGGACCGGATTACGGCTTGCAACTCCAGAAGTACCAGGCATCCAGGTCGAGGTCGAGCGAGACCTGGACCAGCCAGGCCGATGCAGCGATGTTTGCCTCGGCGTCGTATGGGCTGGCATTCGGCATGCCGATGGCCCTCGCCCGCTCCGGCCAGTACCGGGGAATGTGCTGGAACAACCCGGCCGCCCCTGAGGACGTATTGGTGATCTTCGGGTCTCCCCCGCTCTCACACTGCATCACCGAGAGCGCCTGCTCCACGTGCCGGTTTCTGAAGTACTCCCCCACCAGCGGACGCCACCGTTCGACGTCCGGCCGAAAGGTCCCGCCGCCCACGGGTTCGGGCTGAGTGGTCGTCGTCGTGGTGCCGCCGGGAATCGTCGTCGTGGTCGACGAGACCGTCGTGGTGCCGGTTGAAGCGGTCGTCGTAGTCGTCGTGGTGGACGTGGTGGACGTCGCTGCGGCTGCTGCCGCTGAGGCAGCAGCCGCTTCTGCCCTGGCTATCGCGGCGCGTTCGGCCTCCCATTCGGCGAAGAGGGTCGCGTATCGCCGCTCGGCGTCGCCCACGATCGCGTCCGCCGTCGCCGCGGCGGTCTCGAGACGCACGGCCGCCACCCCGGCGCGCTCGACCTCTGACTCCACGATCGATCTGACTCGCTCCAGGTCCTTGCCGGCCGCTTCGAGCACCACCACGGATTCGCGCGCAGACGCGTACACGGCGTTGGCGTAGACGAATCGCACCCCGCTGTCGGGCCCGAGAACGAGCACGGAATGATCGGCGCCTGCGGCCATGTACAGCTCACCGGCCCTCATGCGGACGACCACAGTGGCGTCTGCGAGGTGTGCGTCGGCCTCCACCATCCTCGAGATCAGGCCCTCCAGGCGATCACGCACGTCATCCGCCTCGCGGCGTGCAGTGTTGAGATCCGCGACTGCAGACGAAGCGGCGGCGCGCGCTGCGGCGAGATCGTCGGCGGCGCGTCGAACGTCCTCCTCTGAGACCGCTCCGGCATTGGGCACGGCGGCGAAAACGAGGAGGGCAACACACATGGCGGCTAGTCGCTTCAACATGAGGGGCTCCCCAGGGGAAAGGCTACAGGTGGTCCCGGTTCACGGGGCCCGCGATCAGCGCTGAAGCGCCGATGGTCCCAGGAGCTCTCTCAGTTCGGCGTACAGCGCTGTGCGAGGCTCGACCCGGTGCTCGTCACCGACGCGCAGCACCGTGTCACCCTTGTCGCTGGTCATATGGATGAAGACCGGCGCCTTGCCGGGGTGATTGCCGAGGACCTTCTTGATGCGCCCCGCCAACTCCTTGCTGAGGCGAACGGCGGGGACCTTGAGACGGACCACCTGGCCGGCGTCCAAATCCGGCTCACTGATTCGCTGGGCGATGAGTTTGACCGAGTCGCCGCGCTGATCGACCCTTCCCTCGACGATGAGGACGGCGTCCGGCCTGACGAATGGGCCGTACTCGGCCACTGTCTTGGGGAACGCGACCACCTCGATGCCGCCCTCGAGGTCCTCGAGTTGGAAGAAGTACATGGGGTCGCCCTTGCGGGTGTAGCGGCGGCTGATGGCCCCCACCAGACCTCCGATCGTCACCTGGGCCGACTCCTTCTCCTCCAGCAGCGAGGGGATGGACGCCGTCACTCTCCTCGCGAGAGCAGCCTCCACTCCGAGCAGCGGATGGTCGGAGACATACAGGCCGAGCATCTCCTTCTCGAATGCCAGCTTGATGCCCTTGTCCCATTCGGTGTCGGGGATCTCGATAGCGCCGCCGTCGACCGTGGGCTCTGCCGCTCCGAACAAGCTGAACTGTCCGATGTCCTCATTGCGCCGCCTGGCGACCACAGCATCGATGACCTGCTCGTACACGGCGAGCAAGCCTTTGCGCGGCAGTCCCATGCAGTCGAATGCGCCGGCTTTGATGAGCGACTCGATGGTCCGCTTGTTGAGCACGGACATGTCGACCCGGTTGGCGAAAGCCCTGAAGTCCTCGAAGGGGCCACCCTTGTTGCGCTCGGCGACGATCAGTTCGACGACACCCTCGCCGACGTTGCGCACAGCCGACAAGCCAAACGGCACCCTGCCGTCTGTGGCCGTGAAGTCCAGTTCCGACACGTTGACGTCCGGAACGAGGACCTCCACCTTCATGGTCCGGCACTCCGAGAGGTACAGCGCAGTGCGATCCCTGTCCCGCTTCGACGAGGTGAGCAGTGCGGCCATGTACTCGGCCGGGTAGTGGGTCTTGAGCCAGGCCGTTTGATAGGCAACGACCGCATACCCGGCGGCATGGGACTTGTTGAAACCGTAGCCGGCGAAGTGACCCATGGTCTCGAACAATTCACGGCCGATGTGCTCGGGGTGGCCGAGGGCGGCACACCCCTCCACGAAACGCTTCTCCTGGGTGGCCATGACCGAGCGGATCTTCTTGCCCATCGCTTTCCTGAGCGAGTCGGCATCGGCCATGGAAAAACCGGCCATCACCCTGGCCGCTTCCATGACCTGCTCCTGGTACACGATGATCCCGTAGGTGTCTGCGAGCACCGGTTCGAGATCGGGATGCGGGTAGTCGGCTCCCGAACGTCCGTTCTTGCGATCGGCATAGTCGTTGTGGGTGCCTGCCCCGAGTGGCCCCGGCCGGTACAGGGAGATGAGCGCCATCAGGTGGTCGAAGCGATCCGGCTGCAGATTGCGCATGAGAGCGCGCATGCCGGTTCCCTCCATCTGGAAGATACCGATCGAGTCGCCGCGCGACAGCATCTCGTAGACGGCAGGGTCGTCGAGTTGCAGGTGGTCGACGTCGGGGCGGTCGCCCGTGTTCTGCTCGATCAGATCGAGGGCCCGCTCGATGGTCGACAGGTTCCTCAGGCCGAGGAAGTCCATCTTGAGCAGGCCGAGGTTCTCGATGCCATGCATCTCGAATTGAGTGACGACTTCGGCACCGTCGCCCTTCTGCTGGATCGGGACGATGTCGGTGAGTGGAACCGGCGAGATCACGACGGCCGCTGCATGGATGCTGTCCTGGCGCCTGAGCCCTTCGAGCCCCCTGGCCGTCTCGATCACCGTGCGGGCGTCGGGATCCGCCTCGTACATCTCACGCAGGCCGGCCCCGTTCGAGTACCAGTCCCGCTCCTGCTGCTCCGCATCGGGCCCCGGCTCGGTGATTGACTGGCCGATGGTGGCCTCGCTCCCCTGGAAGGCGGGCGGCATTGCCTTGGCGACCCGGTCGCCCACGGCGTAGGGAAGGCCCAGGACCCTCGCCGAATCCCTGATCGCCTGCCGGCCCTTGATGGTGGAGAACGTGACGATCTGCGCCACGTGATCGCTCCCGTATCGATCGGAGGCGTACTGGATCATCTCGCCGCGATACCGCTCGTCGAAGTCCATGTCGATGTCGGGCATCTCCCGGCGACCGGTGTTGAGGAACCGCTCGAAGATCAGCCCGAGGGAGATCGGGTCGAGGTCGGTGATGCGCAGGGCGTACGACACGATCGACCCGCCCGCGGACCCGCGACCGGGAGCAACCCGGATGCCGCGGTCCCTGGCGTGTCTGATGATGTCCCACACGATGAGGAAGTAGGCGGGGAACCCCATCTCCTCGATCACACCGAGTTCGTGCTCGACCCGCTCGATCACCTCGCCGGGGATCGGCGATCCGTAGCGCCATGCTGCGCCTTCGAGGACCAGTTGCCGCAGGTAGGAGGCCTCGGTGTGCCCCTCGGGCACAGGGAATTGCGGCAGCAGCGCCTGACCGAACTCCATCTTGACGTCGGCGCGCTCTGCGATGAGCAGCGTGTTGTCGCAAGCACCCGGGAACTCGTCGTCGGGGAACAGCGCCCGCATCTCCCTGGCCGTCTTGACGTAGTACCCGCCTCCCTGGAATCTGAAGCGGTTCTCCTCTGCCATCTGCGAACCGGTCTGGATGCAGAGCAGTGCGTCATGGGCCTCGGCCTCCGAGGCATGGGTGTAGTGGCAGTCGTTGGTCGCCAGCAGCGGAGCGCCGATCTCAGTGGCGATGGCCAGGAGATCTGGAAGCACGCGGCGCTGGGCGTCGACTCCGTGATCCATGATCTCGACGTAGAAGTTCTCTTTGCCGAAGATCTCCTGATAGGTGCCGGCCGCCTCGACCGCCGCCTCGAAATCGCGCATCCCGCCGACGTTGCCCTCTTCGTCGTAGGCATCGGGTGCCAGCAACTGCGGGACATGGCCGCCCAGACAACCCGTCGTGGCGATCAGGCCCTCCGAGTGCTCGGTCAGCAATTCCATATCCATACGGGGCTTGTAGTAGAAGCCCTCCAGATACGCCCTGCTGGCCAGCTTCATCAGGTTGTGATAGCCGGTCTGGTTCACTGCCAGGAGCGTCGTGTGGTAGCGGGTGTCGTCACGCCGGGGAGGCCGATCGAAGCGGCTGCCCGGTGTCAGATAGGCCTCGATACCGATGATCGGTTTGATACCCGCGGTGGTGGCAGCCTTGTAGAAATCGACCGCACCGTAGAGGACGCCGTGATCGGTGATTGCCGCCGCAGGCTGGCCGTCCTCGACCACCTTGGCGACCACGTCATCGATACGGGCAGCGCCATCGAGCATGGAGTATTCGGTGTGGAGGTGGAGGTGGACGAACCCGTCGCGCACCGAAAACGACCCTTCGCAAGAACTACAGCGGTGTAACCACGCGGACTCTACCAGGCCGTCCGGAGGCGCAGAGGGCCGGTTGGCGGCCTCGCGCGATGATCTCGCCCGGTCTCCCGCCCCACCGTTGCGGGAGACGTCACCAACGACCGGGACCATCGGCCCGGGTGTCGGGCGAGCCTGGAACCGGTACCATCTGGGAGGACCGACACGACACAGGGACGGCCTCCGGGTGGGCTGCCGCACGACGGCAACTCCCGGGAGACCCGGGGCCATTGCGCCCGCATCGTGGCGGCATCATCGAAGAAGACATCTGCAGGCGTCGCGGCGCCGGGAGGAGCACAGGCGTGCGAATCGGAATCCTGACGGGCGGAGGGGATGTCCCCGGCCTCAACCCGTGCATCAAGGCTGTCGTTCAAAGGGCCACCGAGTCCGGTCACGAGGTCGTCGGCATCCGCCGCGGCTGGGCTGGTCTCCTCAACAGCAACCCGGACGATCCGGAGACCCTCGAGGCCAACACGATCGCCCTCGACCGCAGCGTCGTGCGCACCGTGGACAGGTCCGGCGGCACGTTCCTCCATACCTCCCGCACCAACCCGGCCAACGTGAGGCCCTCAGAGGTTCCCGACTTCCTCTCCGACGGCGTCGAGGGCACCGGCCCGTTCGATCTGACTGCCCATGCAGTGCGGGTCACAGAGGCGCTCGGCCTCGACGTGCTGATCCCCATCGGTGGCGACGACACGCTGTCGTTCGGGCTGCGGATGCACAACGAAGGCGTCCCGGTCATCGCAATCCCCAAGACCATGGACAACGACGTCCACGGCACCGACTATTGCATCGGGTTCTCCACATCGGTCACCCGCAGCGTCCAGTTCGTCCACAATCTCCGCACGGCCACGGGCTCTCACGAGCGAATCGCCGTCGTCGAATTGTTCGGCCGGTACAGCGGCGAGACCTCGCTCATCACGGCCTTCCTGTCGGGCGCCGATCGCTGCCTCATCTCCGAAGTACCGGTGGACGTCGACAAACTGGCGCCGATGCTGGTCGCCGACAAGGCAGCCAATCCCAGCAACTACTCGGTCGTGACCATCTCGGAGGGGTGTGTCCTCGAAGGCGGCGACATGGCGCTGTCGGGCGAGGAGGATGCCTTCGGCCACCGCAAGCTGGGTGGCATCGGCTCGCAACTGAGCGACCAGATCAAGTCGCTGACCGGCCATGACACGATCCTCCAGGTCGTCGGCTACCTGATGCGCTCGGGCTCCCCAGATTCTCTGGACCTGATGGTGGCCACCAACTACGCGATGATGGCCACCGACCTCGCCATGGAGGGCGCGTCGGGCCGCATGGTCGCCCTGCGCGGCGGTACGTACACCAACGTGCCCATCTCGGTGACCGGCGAGGGTGTCAAGCGGGTCGATGTGGACGAGTTGTACGACACGGACCAGTATCGGCCCAAGGTCCGGCACGTCGGTGGCAAGCCGATGTTCCTCTACTAGCGGGAGCAGCCCATGAAGGCGATCGGCGTTCTCACAGCCGGGGGCGACTGCCCCGGGCTCAACGCGGTCATCCGCGCCGTCACAGCGAGAGCCACGGAGCTCGGCGCCGAGGTCATCGGCATTCGCAACGGCTGGGAGGGTCTGATGGACTCAGACACCCTGCCGCTCGACCGCGATGACGTCCGGGGCATCCTCGGCGCCGGCGGCACCATCCTGGGTACGTCACGCAAGGACCCCTACGTCCATGGCGACGGCTATGCCGGCGTCGAGCGCACCGTCGCCACGCTCGGCCTCGACAATCTGGTGGTCATCGGTGGCGACGGCACCCTGATGACGGCGTTGAAACTCCACGAGGAGGGCCTGCCGGTCATCGGTGTCCCCAAGACCATCGACAACGACATCGCTGCGACCGACTTCACCTTCGGCTTCGACACGGCGGTGCAGATCGCTTCGGACGCAATCGACCGGCTCACCACCACTGCCGAGGCCCACAACCGGGTGATCCTCGTGGAGGTCATGGGCCGCACCAAGGGGTGGATCGCCGTGACTGCCGGCATCTCGGCAGGCGCCGACGCCATCATGATCCCCGAGATCGATCTCCCGCTCGAAGACGTGGCCGGGATCATCAAGGCCCGACATCGCCGGGGACGCAACTACTCCATCGTGGTGGTCGCAGAGGGTGTGACGCCGCCCGAGAAGATGGAGCTTCCCCAGGATCAGTTCGGCTTCGACCGTCTCGGCGGCGTCGCCTATCAGATCGCTCCGAGGCTCGAAGCGCTCACCGGATACGAGACCAGGGTCACCGTCCTGGGGCACTTGCAGCGGGGTGGGACGCCGACGGCGTTCGATCGGGTGCTCGCAACCCGGCT
>JABMPV010000170.1 GCA_013202595.1 bacterium | reverse complement strand
GCGGACGGTCAGGTCGAGGGTGGGGAAGGCCTTGGCTGCGGCGAGGGACGTCTCGTAGGGGACGAAGGGATCGGCGCTCCCGTGCAGGAAGAGCACCGGACAGATCACCCGGTCGACTTCGGCCATGAAGCGGTCGAGGGCCACCACCTCGGCTTCGAGGAGTTCACGGTGATAGCGACCCCGATAGACCTGTGGGTCGGTCGCGTACTGCCGGACCATTTCTGCGTCCCGCGACATGCCGTCCCACGAATCAGGAGGCTCGGGCATCTCGGCCTCCTGCAGGACGTCGCGAGCCCAGTTCCAATCTCCGATCACGGCCCCGAGCAGGATCATGCCGGCAACACGACCCGGATTCCGCTGGACGAACCGGGACGCCAGCAGGCCTCCCATCGAGTGGCCGGCGACGATGAGGGGGATGCCCGGGTGCTCCGAGATGGCGATGTCGGCGAGGTGCTCGAGGTCGTCGATGACGTGCTCGAAGTCGGCGACGAGCGCCCTGGTGCCTTCGGAGTGACCGTGGCCGATGTGATCCTCGGCGTAGACGGCCGCTCCGTCGGTGGTCAAGGCCTCGGCGACATGCGCGTAGCGGTCCGAGTGCTCGGCATACCCGTGGACGAGCATGACGATGCGACTCGCCGTGTCGTCGGGCGTCCAGGCCCGGTAGAAGACCGTTCCTTCGCTTCCGGCGAAGACTCCATCGTGCTCCTGCACCCGGCTCCTCTCTCTGCCGGCCACCAGGCTTGCACGAAGAACGGCATGCTGCCAGCACCGGTGACGTGGTGATCTCCCAATCGCCATACCATCGGGTCATGCGGCGTCTGCTGACACCTCGCTGGATCGCCGGTCACGTGCTCGTCCTCGTGACCGTGGTCGCGTTCGTCAGCCTCGGGTTGTGGCAGTTGAACCGCCTCGAGGAGAAGCGGACGTTCAATGCGTCCGTCGCCGACGGGTTGGTGGCCGAGCCCATCGGGTACGAGGAAGCGGTCGCATCCGACATCACATACCGACGGCTCCTGGTGAGCGGCGAGTACGACGTCGAATTCGAGGCGCTGGTGCTGCGCGCTCGCAAAGGCGAGAGCGGCTACCACGTGCTGACGCCGTTCATTGTCGACGACGGCCCGGCGATTCTGGTCGATCGAGGCTGGATCCCGATCACCCACGAGGAGGCACCGGTGTTCGATGCTCCTCCCGTTCCCGGGATCCAGACCATCGACGGCCTGCTGTGGCCCGCGCAGCAGGGCTCTGGAGTTCCCGACGAGTTTCGGGATGTCGTGCGCAGGATCGACCCGGAGATCCAGGGCGCCTTCACGCCCTATCCGCTGCTCGACCGATACCTGGTGCTCGACGGCAGTGACGACCGCGGTGATGGGCTGCCCGTCGCAGCGCCGCCTCTGGCGCTCCCCGAGGGCCCCCACCTGGGCTACGCGGTCCAGTGGTTCCTGTTCACCGGCGTCGTGATCGTCGGCTACCCGCTGCTGCTGCGCAGAGTGCGGCGCCGGGACTGACCCGTCGGGGGTGAGACACCGGTGGCGTTCTATATAGAGGGATAGGCTCGTAGTTCGTGATGGTTGGCCCGTAGCTGCCGCCTGACGATGGTGTGGCGTCAGCAGGATGTCAGCACCTCGCCCTTGACACAGGTGTCGGTCCCTTTCCCACCGTTGAGCCTGTCGGTTCCGCTGCCACCGTTGAGGGTGTCATCACCCTTACCGCCCCGCAGGACGTCGTCACCCGAGTTGCCGTAAACGGTGTCATTGCCCCCATTGCCACGGATGTTGTCGTCGTCATCGTCTCCGTAGACCGTGTCGTCGCCCGGCCTGGCGAAGATCTGATCGGCCCCCGGCCCTCCCCGGAGGATGTCGTCGCCGATACCGCCGTTGATCCGGTCGTTGCCGTCCTCACCGTAGATGGTGTCCTGGTCGAAGTTGCCGTTGAGGATGTCGTTCCCATTGCCTCCGTAGATCAGGTCGTCACCCGGCTTCCCAAGGACACGGTCGACTCCGTTACCTCCGAACAGCGAATCGTTGCCGATGCCGCCGTGGAGGACATCGTCGCCATCGTTGCCGCAGAGGGTGTCGTTGCCGGCCCCGCCGCGCAGTGTGTCGTTGCCGCCGAGGCCGACGATCACGTCATCGCCCGACGTCCCGAGAAGCGTGTCGTCACCCGATGTCCCGACGATGGTTGCTGTGAGGCCGTTGCAGGTCTCGGTCACCACGGTTGCCCTGTGGCCGGAGACCTCGTCGGCCCACTCGTCGAGGACTCTGGCGTTGTCCTCGAGGGCTGCGCCATTCGAGGTCGGGTACGTGTTTGGGCCGAGGTCGATGCTGACATCGGGGTTGGACATGACCATCTGGCGGGTGCATCCGAGGGGGCAGCCTGTGCTGTACGCCATGACCGTCCGATACACGCCGTTGTTGATGTGCCCGGCCGCATAGGCCTTGTAACTCCCCGGGCCCGGCTGGGATGCGGCACGATCGTGCATGGCCGCCTGGTTGTGTGAGATCTCGTGGGTGTAGGAGTACTGACTGGTCGCCGCGTCCCAGTTGATGACGGCGAACGAGTTGATGTCGTCGTTGTACGAGTACCCCAGGGTGCTCGGCGTGTAGGCGACCCCGCCGAAGCTCGGTTCGTCCACGATGAGCGACACCAGGTCGGCTCCGTAGGTGTTGCGCAGGTCGTGGAGATCGTTCATGTAGATCTCGTTCTCACACGGGTTGGGTGGGGTGAAGTCCGGCCAGTCGGTCCGGCCGTCGCACATCAGACGCTGAAGGTCGGTGCCGCCACTGCCCGACTCGGTGTAGCTCACCTTGGCCGAATGGACCAGATTGACGGCGTGGGCGATATCGCTGTTGCCGTGGATGGTCGCCGTCTGGCTGATCATCAGATCGACCAGAGCCTGCATGGCCGCTGCACTGCCGGCAGCGTTCTCTGCGGCCTGGGTCCACATGATCATCACATCGACGGTCCCCCCGAGACGCGGGGTGCCATCCGACGACGGAGTCGTGTCGGCGGCGCCTGCGACGATGTCGGGGAGCGGTGGTGCCTCTTCCTCATCGATATCGCCCGAGGAATCGACCTCGATCACCGCATGGACACCGTTGCTGAGAGGCCTGATCTCGTAGATGACCCCATCAACGTTGGCGTGAGCGGTCATGTCGCCGCCGCTCATGACGATCAGGACGTCACCACCGGTCACGGTTGTCCCGTTCCAGGCGAATCCGCCCGAGAGGGCCCGGTCGACCGACCCGGTCGCCTCAAACGACAGATCATCGAACAAGTTGAAGACGAACGCCGATCGGCTCGTTTCGAGGCGATCCTCGAACCCACCCGTCAGGGTGACCTGGCGGGACCGCTCGACCCGGCTGGCGGGGAGCGGAAGAGGCGCCGAGGAACGCACCGTGGCCTCGGAAAAGACGGTATCGGGAACGTCGGCGATCTCCGTTCCCGTGGCGTGAGCCCCGAGTAGTGGTCCATCTGTTGTGGGTGTCCGACCCGT
>JABMPV010000017.1 GCA_013202595.1 bacterium | reverse complement strand
CCCTCTACGAGCACAAGGTGTTCACCCCGGGGGTCATCTGGGGGATCAACAGCTTCGATCAGTGGGGGGTCGAACTCGGCAAGGAGTTGGCCACCAGGATCATCGGGGAGCTGACATCCGAGGACCCACCCGACCTGGCCCACGACCCGTCGACCAACGCTCTCATCAGCCGGTACAGGCGCGACCGCAACAGGTCTTAGGACCGCCGATGAGCGACCACCCACTCCTCCTGCGGCTCACAGACCTCGGACTCCCCGCCGGCGACTGGGCTCTGTTCGGCAGCGGTCCGCTGCTGGTCAGGGGGTGGATCAATGAGGTCGGCGACCTCGACGTGGTGTCCCGGGGTGCCGCATGGGAACACGCCAGGTCCATCGGAGAGGTCGGCGTCCTCGAACCCGACGGGATCGAGATAGTGAACATCGACGGAGGCGCCATCACCATCGGCACCTCGTGGCGATACGGTGACACGCCCGTCGGCCACCTCATCGACACGGCAGAGGCCATCGACGGCATCCCCTGCGTGCTGCTGAGCCACATCGTCGCCTACAAGCGGATCGCAGGAAGGCCAAAGGACCTAGCCCACCTGGCCGTGATCGACCGGATGAGCAACTCCTGACGCACCCGGGTCGGCGCCGCCTCTACGGGGTCATCTCGTAGGCATCGCGCTGCGACAGCACCTGGCCCTGCCACACGCGCTCGAAACGCTCGACGTCTGCGACCGGCCTGCGGATCATCGCAGTGCAGAACCCGGCCTGCTCCTTCGACGTCGTCGGCTTGCCGTGCAGGGTCACGGCGAACCGTGACCAATCCCGCACCAGCACGTCGAAGACCTGGTCGATCAGATCGTTGTCGATCCCCGCCATCTCGGCGCTCTCCACGAACAGTTGGGCGTACACCACGAGGGTGAAGATCTCCCCGAGGGCGAGCAGGAAGTCGATGTCGCGGGCCTGCTCGGGGGTGGGGGTGGCCTGCACAAGCATCGCCTTGAGCGTCGCCAACTGCTCGCGGAACACAGCCACGTTGGGCTGATCGAACCGGGCAAGCACCGCATCGGGGTCGTGGAAGCGGATCGACCGCAGCCCCTTGGTCGGGCCCTGATCAAACAGGAAGTCGTCGTTGGCTGCGTCGTCGCGTCGGGGTACCGGTTCGAGATCGGCGGGGTGGAACAGGTAGTTCTCCATGAACTTGACGATCAGGGCGATGTTGACGTGGACGGTGCCCTCGAGTTTGGGGAGCGCCCTGATGTCGCGGGCTGCCATCTCGAAGTACATGTCCTTTTCGAAGCCCCTGGCTGCGATCACATCCCACATGTGGTTGATGACCTCTTCCCCCTGGGTGGTCACCTTCATCTTGACGACGGGGTTGTAGAGCAGGTACCTGCGGTCTTCGGGCGAGGCGGACCGCATGTAGTCGGATGACCGCTGTGCGACCAGTTTCATGGCCACCAATCGGGCATAGGCGTCGGTGAACAGCGCCTTGGCGTGAGGGAAATCGGTCACCTTCATGCCGTACAACTCGCGGTGGGCCGCGTGGTGGATCGCCTCGTAGAAGGCATGGGTACAGATGCCGATCGATGCCCAGCCGAGGTTGAACTTGCCGATGTTCACCGTATTCAGCGCGGCGTCCCATGCGTCGTCGCCCCTGGACAGGATGTCGGCCTCTGTGACCCGATAGTCGGTGAGGTCGTACTCGGCCACGTAGTTCTGGCTGTGAACGACGTTCTGCACGCAGGTGAAGCCGCCGTGCTGCGGGTCGACTGCGAAGAACACGTACTCGCCGGTCTCGGGGATCCTTCCGAACGTGGAGATCAGGCCGGCCGCATTGGCGTTTCCGATGTAGTACTTGCGGCCGTTGGCCAGATAGGTCCCATCGCCGGCCGGTGTGAGGGTCATCTCCGTCGAGTACAGGTCGGCCCCATGTGCCTGCTCGGAGAGGCCGAATGCGAAGATGCCGCCGTCTTCGAGCAGGGCCGCCGTCCGCTCCTTGGCCGCCTCGTTGCCGCTCATCCAGATCGGCCCGAGACCGAGCACCGACACCTGCCACGTGTACCAGTACGGAAGTCCGTAGAACCCGAGGATCTCGCCGAACCGGCAGTTGCGCCAGGTGTCCCAGCGGGTGTCGTCGCCGCCATACCCGTCGGGCGTGCACAACGTCGCGAACAGGCGATTCTCACCGAGCAAATCGATGAAGTCCTTGAACCAGACCGCGGCGTGG
>JABMPV010000169.1 GCA_013202595.1 bacterium | reverse complement strand
TCGATCTGGCGTTCGATGTGCGCGGCGACGTCGCCGCGGCAGACCTGCGTGAGGCGGTCGCCGCCCACGCCGGTCCCGAATTGGAGCGTCTGGTGCTGTTCGACGTGTTCAGCGGTCCGCCGCTCGAAGAGGGCCGCAAGAGCATGGCATTCCGCCTGACCTTCCGCCATCCGGAGAGGACGCTCACCGACGAGGAATTGGAGCCTGTGAGGCGGAGCATCTCCGACCACGTAACCATCACGCTCGACGGACGTCTCCGCGGAGGGTGATCCTGGATTCCCCGATGCCAGGGGATGCAGGCCGCGGCCGGCCGGAGCCGGTCGCGCCGGCCTTCTCGGTGCTCGAAGGCGACGTGGTCGCCGCGGCCCAATCCCTCCTGGGCTGGCGGTTGAACTCAGAGGTCGGCGGCATCGTGACGGCGATCGAGATCACCGAGGTCGAGGCCTATCGCGGAGCCGATGACCCGGCGTCCCATGCCTTCCGCGGTCGCACCGATCGCAACGCTGTGATGTTCGGCCCACCGGGCTTCCTGTACGTGTACCGCTCCTACGGCCTCCACTGGTGCGCCAATGTGGTCGCAGCGAGGGCGGGGATCGCGTCCGCCATCCTGATGAGAGGTGGAGACATCGTCACGGGCCGAGCGGAGATCGAGGCAAGGCGGGGGAGAGCGGACCATCTCACCGACGGCCCCGGGAAGCTGTGCCAGGCGCTGGGGATCTCGGGCGACCACTACGGCATCGACCTGGCGGATCCGTCTTCGATGGTGCGGCTGGAACCGGTGACAGCTCCGGGAAGCATGTCGATCGTCGCCGGTCCCAGGATCGGGATCTCGAAGGCCGTCGAGCGCCCGTGGCGGTTCCGCCGGGCAGGGGAGTAGGGCTCAGGGGCCGATCGGCTCGGGGTTGACCCAGATGGTCACCGCGCCGCTCAGGGGCATGCCGCCAGACGGCATCTGGGCCCAGACCAGTCCGGCCCTGTCAGGCGGAACGGCGTTGGGGGTCTCCGAGTCCAGGATCACGCGAACGGGGATGCCCAGGCTGAACAGCGCGTGCTCGGCTTCGGCTGCGGTGCTGCCCAATACCTCGGGGATGACCGTCCCGGGCTCGGGTCCGGCGATTGTCAGGGCGACTGTGGCACTTGTGATGACTGTGGCACCTGCGATCGGGTGCTGCGCCATGACCTCTCCGGCGGGCGAGTCACTCGTCGAATCCCACGACAGAGTCACGCCGTAACCGGCGGCCTCGAGCACAGAGACTGCAGCGGTGAGATCCAGATCACCCACATCCGGCATGGTGCCCGCGTGGATGTCCACCTCACCGTGGTTGTGAATAGGGCATTCGACCGTCGGCACCGAGGATGCCTGGATCCGGATCTCGGCGACATGCGAGCGGGGGCAGAGCGGCCCCGCCAGGAACCCGGTTGCCAGGTCGATCTCGACGGTCACCAGACCGGTTGCGATCTCGCCGGCCGCAGCGATGTCGTCGTATGACTGGCCTGAAAGTGCGCTGACGGCGAATCGGGACCAGATCTGGCCCGGCCATGTGCCTCCTGTCACCGTGAAGGGCGTCCAGGGCGCCGTGAGCGGCTTGGTCCCCTCGGGGAAGCCAATCCATACCGCAGCGACCAGGTCGGGCGTGTAGCCGACGAACCATGCGTCGTAGGAGCCCTCGGTGGTCCCCGTCTTGCCGGCAACCGGGCGGCCGATCTTGGCCTGCTGGCCAGTGCCCCGCCGCACCACATCGACGAGGGTCTCTGTCACCTTCTCCGCCGTGTCCTCGTCGATGGCCCTGGTCAGGGCCGGCAGTGTCCTGAAGAGCACGTCTCCGCCCGGTGCGGTCACGCGGGTGACGAGGGTCGGCTCGGTTCGCAGGCCTCCGGCGGCAAGGGTCGAGTAGGCACTGGCCATCTCGAGGACGGTGACTTCCTGGGTACCGAGGGCCACCGATGCGATCGGCTCGAGTGGGGTGGAGATCCCGGCCGCTCTGGCAGCTGCGACGATCGCCTCAGGGCCGATCTGATCCGTCACCCTGGCGTACACCGTGTTGACCGAGAACACCGTCGCTTCGCGCAGGGTGAGGGGAGGGAAGAGGGCGTCCTCGTGGTTGGCGACCGTCCAGCGCGTGCCCGCGTCGGTGGTCACCGAGACCACTCTTCCGCCTGGGAAGACCGTGTCGAGATCCATTCCGGCGTCGAGGGCTGCCGCCAGGGCGAAGGGCTTGAAGGCCGAACTCGGCTGGCGGCGACCCTGGGTGGCGAGGTTGAACTGAGCGACCGGGTCGGAGAGGTCGTAGTAGTCCCTGCCGCCGACCAGAGCCCGCACCATGCCGGTGGAAGGGTCGATGGCCACCAGGGCGGCCGACGGCCCGTCATCGGGCATCACCGAGCGTATGGCGGTCTCGGCGGCGACCTGAGCCGAAGGGTCGATGGTGGTGTGGATGATCAGGCCACCGTGGTGGATGAGCTCCCAGCGCTCCTCGACGGTGTCGCCCAGCGCCGGCTCGGCCAGCAGGGTCCGTCTGACTTCCTCTGTGAAGTAGGGGTAGAGCGAACGGTCGACGAAGCCCCGCGGCAGCAGTCCGAGAGACTCGACGGCCGCCCTGTCTGCCTGTGCCCTGTCGAGCCAGCCTGCTCCGACCATCGAGTCCAGAACTGCGGATCTGCGATCGAGGGCACCTCCCGGGTCGTCGTAGGGGTTGAGGGTCGTCGGCGAGACGATCAGGCCGGCGAGCAGCGCCGATTGCGACAGGGTCAGCTCGGCCGCATGGACGCCGAAGTAGCGCTGCGCTGCAGCTTCCACGCCGTAGGAGCCCTCGCCCAGGAAGACGAGGTTGAGGTACCGCTCCAGGATCTCACGCTTGGAGAGGGCCTCTTCGAGCCGGACCGCCAGCCCGGCTTCCTCGACCTTCCGCTCGATGGTGAGGTCCGAGCCGACGACGGCCATCTTCAAATACTGCTGGGTGATGGTCGACCCGCCCTGGACGATCTGACCCGCTTCGAGGTTGGCGCGGGCGGCGCGGGCGACGGCACCGGGGTCGACACCGTTGTGGATCCAGAACCGCTGGTCCTCGATAGCGACGACGGCGTCGACGAGATGGCCGGGGAGCGAGGAGAAGGGCACAGGCACGCGGTCCTCGCCATCGTGCCAGCGCACGATGACTGAACCATCGGCCGCGAGGACGGTGGTGGTGAGGCTGCCCGCTTCGATCCCCGACACCTCGATTGGTTCGACAGAGCAAGCCGAAGCGATCAGCGCAATCACTATCAGACCTGCCCGAAGGCGACGAGGCATTCGGTTTGGTCCCTCTCCGAGACCCGGTCAGCGTAGCCACGCGGGTCGCCGATCCGGCGCCTTTCGAGTACCGGCAGCCGGGGGGATCAGGCGTCGAATCGCGCCAGGAAGTAGCGCTTCTTGCCCACCTTGACGACGACCGTCGCCGTGCCTGCGAGCGATCCGGTGTCGAGGACGGTCGAGTCGTCGGCGACCAGGGTGTTGTTGACCCTGACCGCTCCCTGGGACACGAGTCGCCGCGCTTCGCTCTTCGAAGCAGCGGCACCCGAGAGCACCATGAGGTCGACGGTCTCGATGCCTGCCTCGATGTCTGCCCTGGGAAGCGACACAGAAGGCGCCGAGCCGAAGGCGTCGTTCAGGGTGACGTCGTCGAGGTCGGTGAAGGGCTCGTCGCCGAAGAGGACGGCCGTAGCGCTCTCGGCAGCAGCCAACCCTTCGTCTCCGTGGGCGATCCGGGTTGCCTCTGCTGCGAGCGCACGCTGGGTGGCCCTTCCGGCAGGGTTGCTGACGGCCTCCGCCTCGAGGCCGGCGATCTCATCGAGGTCCAGGAACGTGAACAGCTTGAGGAACTTGCCGGCGTCGGCGTCGGGCACATTGAAGAACCACTGGTAGTACGCGTAGGGCGAGGTCTGGTCGGCAGCGAGCCAGAGGGCTTCGCCCGTCGATGCACTCATCTTCTGACCGTCGGATCGCTCGATGAGGGGCCACACGGCGCCGAAGGCCTGCCCGCCATGGATGCGCCTGGTCAGGTCGATGCCTGCGGTGATGTTTCCCCACTGGTCCGATCCGCCGAGTTGCAGGATGCACCCCTCGCTCTCGAACAGATGGGCGAAGTCGTACGCCTGCAGGAGTTGGTAGGCGAACTCTGTGAAGGAGATGCCCTGCTCGCGCTCCTCGAGGCGTCGGCGCACCGACTCCCTGGCGATCATCTGGTTGACCGAGAAGTGCTTGCCGACGTCGCGGAGGAATCCGATGAACCCCATCGAGCCCAGCCAGGAGTAGTTGTCGACGAGCAACCCTGCCTCCGACGACGAGAGATCGAGGATGCGGCCGAGTTGATCGCGATAGCCCACGAGGTTGGCTTCGACGCTGGCGTCGTCGAGCAGCACCCGCTCATCGTCGCGGAAGGACGGGTCGCCGATGCGTGCGGTCCCGCCGCCGGCGACGGCAATCGGCCGGTGCCCGGCGCGCTGGAGATGGGCCATGGCCATCACGCCCATGAGGTGTCCGATGTGCAGGGAGGAGGATGTCGGGTCGAAGCCGACATAGAAGGTGACCCGACCGGAGTCGAACGCGGCTGCGAGTCCTTCGGGGTCTGAGACGTCCTGGACGAAGCCTCTGTCGGTGAGCAGTTGGAGCGGGGTGGTCATCGGCGAGACGGTAGCGAAGCGCGATGTCTGCTCCAATCTGGATACGTGCTACAGTTCCGGCCAGACGAGACCGCGACCCCGCGTGATTCGAGTCACGCAGGAGAGTCTCCGGTGTGCCTTGACAGTGCAACGGAGAGCGGCTAGTCTCGACCTTCGGCCCGGGAGAACACCCCCCCGGTGGTCTGGATCGGGCCTGGAGAGATAACGGCTCCTTGACAACTGAACAGTGGTGCCATAAGTCGATGAGTGAAGTCATCTCTCGGCCGGCGAGCAATCGTTGAGCTGGGGGACAGACTCGTACTCGAGTTAGCAGAAGCGTGACAACGCGCTGATGCCAGTTGGCGGGTGAACGGTTTTGGCCATACACCCGCCCGACTCAAAATTGAGGATAGGGTTCCTTACGGGGAATCTGGATCTTTCGATGGAGAGTTTGATCCTGGCTCAGGACGAACG
>JABMPV010000168.1 GCA_013202595.1 bacterium | reverse complement strand
GTGTGGTTCTCATCAGGGACCTCCGGTTGGCGGAGTTTCGCACCCATGGCGTGAAGTCGGTGACAGTTGCCGTCACCGTGGACCCCGACCCCAGCCCCAGCGGAGCCAGATCGAGTGAAGTCCCCTTCCGGGGTTGCCTGATGCCGTCCACCATCCAGACCACTCGCATGGTCGACTCAGAGGCCACCACCGGCAGGGTGATCACGGAGTCGGCATGGACCTGGGTAGCGGCGGGAGTGTCCACCGGGTCGAAGAGGCGATAGAACTCGACGAGCAGCGCCTCGATCGATGGTGCATTGAAGTGCGCGAGTCCCGCCGTCCTCATGATCGAGTCGCCGGTCGGCCGATAGAGTCCGAATTCGGTGTACCTGCAACCTTCGTAGGTGCCGACCCGACCGTTGTAGGTCGGGTTCGAGTATCCGAGCCAGCGGTACCAGGCATCCCGCCCCGACGTCATCGACGCGGCCGAAGATGAGGAGCAATTGGCCGTATGCATCTCTCCACCGTCCAGGTGGTATCTGCGTAGTAGTACTCGTCGGAAAGGTCTCCAAACGTGTGGCCGCCCTCGTGCTGGAGCAGGAACCCCATGGACGATCCCCTTCCGGCCGCCACCAGAACGTCGGCGTACCCGGCCCCGCCGTACGTCGCCGTGTTCACCAGCACGACGATCACGTCAGCGGACGGCGCTGCGGCCGCTGCCTGTCTCACCTTGACGGTGTCCACACACAGCAGGCGCTCAATGGGTGGGTCACCACACCAGAATCCGCCATCGAACGCCGTATCCCTCATGACCCCGAAAGTGGGATCGTGGTCCACTCCGGACTCGTTGGAGGCGACATCCACCCGATGGACATTGAAGGCGTCTCGATACTCCTTGAACGGGGTGGGCGCAAAGATCGCATCGATCGCAAGGACCGTGTCGGCCTGGAAGGCGCTCATCTCAGCCGCCGTATAGCCCTCACCGACGATCACCACGTCGATTCGATTGCTCGACGGGCCGTTGTTCTGGAGGGTGACACTCCTCGCAGCCCGGAATCCGTGAGAAGCGGGCGTTCCGTCGTCGGGCACCAGGACGACGCCACCATCCACTTCGCCGTCGATCACACTGTCGAAGTACACGGGGACCGTCGGCGCATCAGAGGCCAACTCACCCCCCGCGGTCGCCGTCGCGGGGATGGCAGTCACCACCAGCATGGCGGCAATCAGCCACCTCTGCGCACGAACTCGCGAAATCATGGGAGGACCCTACCGGGTACCGCGGCCTGTCCCCATTGTCGGCGATCTGCTATAGTTGCATCATGGTGCAAATATACAAAGGTGAAGCGCCGGCCGCCCTCGAGGCTGTGCTCGACCCCGCCATGTTCAAGGCGCTGGGTGACCCCACCCCGACGGCCCTGATCGCCCGCCTCGGTGAGCGCAACGCACCGACGACCGTCACCGAGGCTGCCGAGTGCTGTCCCGTCGACCTGTCGGTGGTCTCCCGCCATCTCGCCATGCTGCGTGATGCCGGGATCGTCCAGGCTGAGCGCCACGGTAGGGAGGTCCGCTACACGGTCTCCCATCAGGCGCTTGCGGCCAGGCTGCGGACCATCGCCGATGCGCTCGAAGCGTGCTGTCCGGAAGAATCGACCTGCTGTCCCACGGAGGTGGAACGATGACCGACCAGATCAAAGAGACCGTCAAAGAGCGCTACCGCGCCGCAGCCCTCACCGTCCTCGACGAGGGGGCATCGTGCTGCAGTCCCAAGGAATCGTACGGTGCGTCGCTGTATGACGACCTCGCATCCGAAGAGGTGCCCGACTCTGCAGCGATGGCGTCGCTCGGGTGCGGGAACCCCACGGCGATCGCGGACCTCTCCCCCGGCCAGAAGGTCCTGGACCTGGGCTCGGGGGGCGGACTGGACGTCTTCCTGTCGGCCAAGCGCGTTGGTGCAGAGGGATTCGTCTGGGGCCTCGACATGACCGACGAGATGATCGCCCTGGCCCGCAAGAACCAGGCCGAGGCAGGATTCACCAACGTGGCGTTCATAAAGGGCGACATCGAATCGATCCCACTCCCCGACGACGGCATCGACGTGATCATCTCGAACTGCGTGATAAACCTGTCCACCGACAAGGACGCCGTGTTCCGTGAGGCACATCGGGTACTGCGACCCGGTGGCCGCTTCGCCGTGACCGATATCGTCCGCCTCGACGGCACCATCGACCCCGACGACACGGCGGGATGGGCCAACTGCATTTCCGGTGCGATTCCCATCGCAGAGTTCGAGGCCGGCCTCAGGAATGCGGGCTTCACCGACGTCACCATCGAGACGACCGGCAGCGCGGGTGACGGAGTAGCCAACGCCGAGATCACTGCGATCGCGTAGGCAGTCGGACCAGCACCACCGCCAACTTCTCTGCGCCGCAGCCTGTGGCTGCGCAGCGTCTCTCCCGCCCCGACGGGAGAGACGAAGAGGTTGGCGAGCAGCACCCGGCGCGAGTCGTTCGCCCTTCGCGGGCTCCACATGCGATGACCGCGACCGATGAGACCGACTACGGACCTAGCCGAACAGGTCCTTCATCGCCTGGACAGTGGTCTGGCGACCCAACTGGGCGATCGCCGTGGTGAGGGGAATGTCCTTGGGACAGGCCTCGACACAGTTCTGGGCGTTGCCACAATCGGAGAGGCCGCCGTCACCCATGATGGCGTGCAGACGCTCGGTCTTGAACCACGCCCCCGTCGGATGGCCGTTCATCAGCCGCACCTGGCCGATCGGCGCAGGGCCGACGAATGCCAGGTCGGGGCCGTATTGCGGGCACGCCTCCATGCAGCACCCGCACGTCATGCACCGGCTCAACTCGTAGTTCATCGCCCATTCCTGGGGCGAGATCCGAGGTGAGCCGACATGGACGTCCCACGACCCGTCGATGTCGATCCAGGCGTGGACCTTGCGCAGGGAGTCGAACATTCGGGAGCGATCGACCATGAGGTCGCGCACCTTGGGGAACTTGCTCATCGGCTCGAGGACGATCGGCTGTTCGAGTTCGTCGATGAGCGCCGCACAGGCCTGGCGGGCTCTGCCATTGACCAGGATCGTGCAGGCGCCGCATACCTCTTCGAGGCAATTGGCCTCCCACAGCACCGGATCGACGGGTTCGCCGTCGACGGTGACCGGGTTCTCCCTGATCACCATCAGGGCCGACACCACGTTGTGCCCCGGCTTGTAGGGGATCTCGAATTCCTGCCAGTACGGCTTGGCTCCCTCGGTGTCCTGGCGCTTGATCTTGAACCGGATGGAATCTGCCATGTGCATCTCCTACCGGTAGTCCCTGGGCTTCTCAGGCGGGAGCACGGAGGTATCGACTTCTCTATGGCTGATGATGGGCCCGTCGGCCGTGTGCGAGGCCACCGTGGTCTTGAGCCACTGATCGTTGTTGGCCTTCCACCTGGTGACATAGTCGTCCCAGGCCGGATCGCCCGGATAGGCATCCTCGGGCATCTTCACCTCGAACTCGGGCTTCCAGTGCGAGCCGCGGCACTCGTCGCGCGATCGGGCGCTGGCTGCGACCACCCTGCCGAGCACGATCATGTCGCTCACCTGGCGGGCGTAGGGAAGGGTGGCGTTGGCCCACCCGCTCTTCTCGCCGAGCGTCACTCGCTTG
>JABMPV010000167.1 GCA_013202595.1 bacterium | reverse complement strand
CCATCGACACGTGGCTCATCTGGAATCTGACCGGGGAGCATGTCACCGATGTGACCAACGCGTCCCGCACCATGCTGATGCGACTCGACACCCTGGACTGGGATCCCGATATCGCCCAGGCGATGGGCGTCCCCCTGGCGATGCTGCCGCGCATCGAACCCTCGGTCGCCGTGTACGGCACGGGCCGGGGTGAACTCGCCGGCGTCCCGATCGCCGGGTGCCTGGGAGACCAGCAGGCTGCGATGTTCGGGCAGACCTGTTTCGAACCGGGACGGGCCAAGAACACCTACGGCACCGGGTGCTTCATGCTGCTCAACACGGGCACGGAGGCGGTACCCAGCAAGGCAGGCCTGTTGACCACGGTCGGGTATCAGATCCAGGGGGAAGCCCCGATCTATGCGCTCGAGGGTTCGGTGGCGATCTCCGGTGCAGGGGTGCAGTGGCTGAGGGACAATCTGCGGATGATCGAAGCGGCGTCGGATGTGGAACCACTGGCACGCGAGGTCGACGACAACGGCGGCGTCTACTTCGTGCCCGCCTTCAGTGGCCTGTTCGCCCCGTACTGGAGGGACGATGCCCGCGGCGTGATCGCCGGCCTCACTCGCTACGTCGAGGCGGGGCACATCGCCAGGGCGGTGCTCGAGTCGACGGCCTATCAGACGCGCGACGTCCTCGAAGCGATGGAATTCGACAGCGGTGTGCCGGTCGAGACACTGTTCGTCGACGGCGGCATGGTGGTCAACGAGTTGCTCATGCAGTTCCAGGCCGATGTCCTCGGGGTGCCGGTGGTCAGGCCCACGATCGCCGAGACCACCGCTCTCGGGGCGGGCTACGCAGCAGGTTTGGCAGTCGGCTTCTTCTCGGGACTCGACGAGTTGTCTGCGCTGTGGGCCGAGGACCGGCGATGGAATCCGTCGATGGATCGAGTGCAGGCCGATGGTTTGTACGCCGGATGGAAGAAGGCCGTGGAGCGGACCTTCGGCTGGGTGGAACCGGTCGACTGAACACCTTCGGTACCATGCTGCGACAGCCCGGTTCGTCGCGCAGGAGGCTCGCGCCATCTCCATTCCCGATCGCCTCGCGTACCTCCGGATACTTCTCGTTCCGGCGATCCTGGCGTTGGTGCTGTTGTCGGACCGGATCGACCATGCATTCGGCTGGGCAGCACTCGTCATGGCGGCTGCCGCGTTCACCGATTTCCTCGACGGTTACCTGGCGCGCCGCTGGCGGATCACCACCACCCTCGGAGCTTTCCTCGACACCATCGCCGACAAGTTGCTGGTCACCGGTGCGCTGCTGGCGCTGGTCGAGGTCGGCAGAGCATGGGCATGGGCGGCCTTCATCATCATCGGCAGAGAGGTCGCAGTATCCGGCCTGAGGGGCGTTGCCGCCATGGACGGAGTGCTGGTGCCCCCATCGTTCTGGGGCAAGCTGAAGGCCAACGTCCAGTTCCTCGCCATCTTCATTGCCCTGTTGCGGGCGCCCAACCAGGTCGGCGGCCTCTACCCCGACGAGTGGGTGATGATCATCGCGGTCATCGTGACCGTCGGCTCGGGGTGGGAGTATTTCTCGCGGTTCGCCAAGGTGCTGCGCTCGGATAGGGCAGATGCCTGACGCGCTGATCACCGGCGCCACCGGCTTTGTCGGAGGAGCGGTCCTCCAACGCCTCGCATCCGAAGGTCTGGATGTGCGTGCTCTGATCAGGCGACCCGACCAGGAGGCTCTGGTGAGAACCAGGGGCGCTTCATCGGTCGCCCTCGGCGATGTGCTCGATCCGAAAGCGCTGACAGAGGCGATGGAGGCGTGCCGGTGGGTGTTCCACATCGCAGGCGTCAACGAGACCTGCATGGCCGATCCCGCGCCGATGTATCTGGCCAACGTGGACGGATCGGTCAATGTCGTGCGGGCTGCGGCGATCGCTGGCATCGAACGGGTGATCTACACCTCGTCGCTGGCAGTCATCGGAGAGAAGGACGGCGAGGTCGCAACCGAGCAGACCGTCCACTCGGGGGAGTACGTCACCCACTACGCCCGCTCCAAGCATCACGCCGAGTTGGCCGTGTTCGCCGAGGCAGGCCGTCTCGATGTCGACGTGGTCGCGGTCAACCCGACCTCGGTGCAGGGCCCCGGCCGGACCGGGGGCACGGCCAAGATTCTCATCGGCTACCTATCGGGCCGCCTGCCGTTCGCCGTGGACACCGTGCTGTCGCTGGTATCGATCGGCGATACTGCCGAGGCCCATCTGCTGGCAGCCGAACGGGGCGTGGCCGGCGAGCGCTATCTGATCAGCGGGGCGACAGTGTCGGTGGGCGATGCAGTGGAACTGCTGGGCCGCATGTCGGGCATCGACCGCAGGGTCCGCTTCCTTCCGGGCTGGGTGGTCGGGGTGTTGGCCACGGTGGTCGGTGGCGTGATGCGGCTGTTCGGCAAGCATCCTCCGGTATGCCGTGAGATGTCGAGGGTGCTGCGGCGCGGCTCCCGCTGCAACGGTTCGCGGGCTGAGCGCGAGTTGGGTCTCGTGTACACACCCGTCGAGGAGTGGCTCGCAGAGACCATCGAGTGGTATCGGAGCGAGGGTCTCATCTGAGGGTTTCACCGAGACCACGGAGACTGACTTCCGATTGTCCCGGGGACCCACCATCATCCGCCGACCACACGACCCTGGAGTCCCATGAAGCGCCGTACCAAGATCATCGTCGGCATGGTCGCCGCCCTCGTTGTGGCTGCCGGATCGTTCTATTGGTTCGTCCTGCGCAGCGATGCCCCACCACCCGTGGACATCGAATCGGCTGTGGAGTCGGTGACCTCCTCCACCGCCCCGGGAGAAGTGACGACCACTGTGGCGGCCGGCGTCGAAGGTGTCGCCGGAACGTGGCTGATCGAGCCGGCGAACTCGTTCGTGGGCTACCGCGTCAAGGAGGAACTCGCCAATATCGGGTTCTTCGAGGCGGTCGGCCGAACCTCCGGGCTCGACTCGACCATCGTGATCGATGGCACCACCGTGAACTCGATGGATCTGCTGGCCGACATGACGGCACTGTCGAGCAACGACAGCCGTCGCGACGGTGCCATCAAACGGCAGGCATTGGAGAGCAACGCCTTCCCCGAGGCGTCCTTCATCCTGACTACGCCAATCGACATCGGCGTGGCTCCCGACCCGGGCGTGACGGCGTCATTCGCCGCAACCGGTGATCTCACCATCCACGGCGTCACCAACACGGTGACCATTCCCCTGGACGCCCAGATGGTCGACGGCAAGATCGTGGTGGTTGGATCCGCCCCCGTGGTGTTCGCCGACTACGGCATCGATCCACCCAGCGCAGCGATCGTCTTGTCAGTGGAAGACACCGGAGTCTTCGAGTTCCAACTGGTGTTCGGCCGGTCAGGGCAGTAGCGCGGCCCGCGCGATCCGGACGACGCGGTCAGATGCGGGCCATGTTGGGCCCACACCCGTCGAACAGCGAAGCCCGGGCTCATCATGCATAATCGACGCGGCGGGTGAGACCGAGAATCGAGCCCGGACCTCCCCGCCTTCACCGGGAGGGATGACATGAGCACACGAACCGTTTTGTCTCCGCTGGCCGCTGCCGTCATCGCGGCATTGGTGACGGCTCTGGTGCTGGGGACCATGCAGCTGGCGTCCGGCGGCGTCGGCGACGACACGAACTCGACGAGGGCAGTCACGTCGGCCGACTTCTACACGAGGATGCAGAAGATCTCCTGCCCGGATGGTGGCGGCAGCTGCTCGCTCTCCAGTCTCCGGCAGCAGTTGCGGTGCAAGAGAAACGACCTGCTCATGAGCGGGAACGCGTATCTCACGAAGCTCTCGGACGGGAACACGAACTTCGTGACCTCATGGAAGTACGTCGGGAATCCGGTCGTCGGCATCGACTACGCCTCTGCCGCGATCCCGCAGGGGTACCGGCTCACCAAGACGGTTGTCTGCGTCGACGTGGGGTGATTGCCGGGGAGTGACCCGAGGGCTGTACGATCCACGGCCGAATGTCCGTACCGCTTGCCGCCCTCCTCACCTCGCTTCGTGATCAAGCGTCCATCGACATCCCGGGCCGGCTCGTGGTGGCTCCGGGGCGGCGTGCCGAGTTCCTCGCTCGACTCGGCGGGCCGGTGCTGGCGGTGGTCCCCGGTGAGCGCGAGGCCGAGGAACTCGCGGATGATCTCGCACTGTTCACGGATGAGGGCATGCTGCTTCCCGCGTGGGAGACGCTCCCGTTCGAGCACGTCTCACCGGCCGTGTCCACCATGGCCGATCGGGCCATGGCCCGTCATGCGCTTGCCGGTGGCGCCGGGATCGTCGTCGGCTCGGTCAGGGCCGCGACCCAGCGAGTGAGCCCCTCAACGTTTGCGCCGATTGTCGCGAAGGCCGGCGACACGATTGGACTCGATCAGATCGTCGACGCGCTCGCGGCGGCCGGGTACCACAGGACGGACAGGGTGGAGGCCAGGGGCGAGATCGCGGTGCGCGGCGGCATCGTCGATGTCTTCCCTGCCCAGGGCTTCAATCCGGTGCGTCTGGACTTCTGGGGAGATGTGATCGATGAGATCACGGTGTTCTCGGTGACCGATCAGAGGTCGATCGGCACGGGCGATCTGGTCGCCTTCCCGGCCCGGGAGTTTCGTCCCGATCCCGAGATCAGAGGCAAGGCTGCTGCGATGCTGCGGACCGACCCGTGGGCGTCGTCCACATGGGATCGGATTGCCGATGGCATCTCGTTCGCCGGTATCGAGTCGTGGCTGCCCTGGCTGGCCGAACCGGTGTCTGTCCTCAGTGAGGCGACATGCACCGTGGTGTTGTTCGACCCCGTTCGCTCCCACGGCCGCTCAGAGGAACTGGTGACCGAGGAGGGAGAGTTGGCGGCGGCCCTGGCTCCCACCTGGGGACCAGGGGCGCCCGACGCAGGCGATCACCCCGCCCTCTACCTGCCGCCCGATCTCGACGACAACATGCTGTTCGAGGCGCCGCCGCTGTCCTCAGGCCCGCGTGACGAGTCACTGCCAATGGGCACCCTCGATGCCGCCCCGGGAGACGCCGAGGCCGTGGCCATCGGGATCACCCGACTGATCCGCAACGGCATCCATGTGATCGTCGCCATGGACGGCACCCACGCCGCTGACCGGGTTGCTCGCGTGCTCGGCGAGGCCGGCGTCGACCTGATCCGCAGCGACGAAGTGGAGCCGGGGAAAGCAACTGTGATCTCGATGGGCATCCATCGAGGGTTCGTGGCACCAGATCTCGGGCTCGCGGTGCTGGGGGAGCAGGAGATAGCAGGCCGCCGCAGGGCGCACCGCAGGGTGGGGCCGCGCCGGGCGGCTGTGAGTGCTGCATACGGCGACCTGAAGCCGAGCGATTTCGTAGTCCATCATCGTCACGGGATCGGCCGCTTCGAGGGGCTCGAGACCCGCACGCTGGTGGGCATCGAGCGCGACTACCTGGTGGTGGCGTACTCGGGGCAAGACAGGCTCTATGTGCCGACAGACCAACTGTCGGCGATCAGGCCGTACACCGGCGGCGAGTCGCCCAGGCTGTCGCGGATGGGCGGTGCCGACTGGGAGCGCACGAGGTCTCGTGTGCGCCAGGAGGTGGCCGTCATCGCAGAGGAGGTCGTATCGCTCCACCGCAAGCGGGCTCTGGTCGAGGGCATCGCGTATGCACCGGACACGCCGTGGCAGCGGGAGATGGAGGCAGGGTTCCCCTTCGAGGAGACGCCCGATCAGCTGACGGCGATCGCTGACGTCAAAGCAGACATGGAGAGCGGCGAGGCGATGGATCGGCTGGTGTTCGGCGACGTCGGATTCGGGAAGACCGAGATCGCCGTGCGGGCTACCTTCAAGGCCGTCCAGGAGGGCAAGCAGGTGGCGAT
>JABMPV010000016.1 GCA_013202595.1 bacterium | reverse complement strand
GTGCCGTCTCTTCGCCGCAGATGTAGGCCCCGGCGCCCATGCGAATCTCGATGTCGAAGCTGAAGCCGGAACCGGCGATGTCGTCACCGAGCATCCCGGCGTCCCTGACTGCCTCCAGTGCCCTGGCGACATGGCGGGCGGACCGGGGGTACTCGCCCCGGATGTAGAGATACCCGCGGCCGGCGCCGACGGCGTACCCGGCGATCGTCATGGACTCGACGAGCGAGAACGGGTCGCCCTCCATGAGGCCCCGATCCTTGAATGTGCCGGGTTCGGCCTCGTCGGCGTTGCATACCAGCACCCGATCTGGTCCGGCGGTGGCGACGGCCTCCCACTTGGCGCCCACCGGGAAGGCGGCGCCGCCCCTGCCGCGTAGCCCGGATCGCTTGACCTCTTCGATGATCTCGCCTGGCTTCATTCCGAGCGCCTGGACGAGCGCTTCGTAGCCGCCGGCAGCCCGATAATCGTCCAGGCTGAACGGGTCGATGGTGCCGACCCTGTGCAGCAGCCGCAGCCCATCCGTGCCGCTCTCGACCTGCGGTACGCCGAAGTGCCCCGGAGCGGGGTCGATCGGTGGTGCTCCCTCGAGGACGTCGATCACGACCTCTGGCGTGGCCCCCCACAGGCTGGCGTCGTCGTCACCTGCCCGCTGGATGAGGACCGCCGGCGACCGATCGCAGTGCCCGAGGCAGGGACTGGGGACGACGTCGTCGCGGCCGGCCAGTGCAGCGAGCAGTTCCAGGCCTCCGCGAGTGCGACACGACACGTCCTCGCACACATGGGCGAGCCGGGGCGGCTGTTCCTCGGTGGCCAGCAGTGCGTAGTAGGACGCAACGCCGTACGCCTCCGCAGGCGGTACCGACAGTCGCTCGCAGATGTAGTTGAGGGCGCCGGGACTCACCCACCCGATCGCTCCCTGAACTGCCTGCAGAGCGGGCAGGAGCCGGTGGCGGGTCCCGACAGCGAGGTGATGGCCGCCGAAGGCGACCCGATCGTCGGCCGGTGATCGGTCTCCCCCGGACCATCCCGAGGCCGGTGTCCCCAGCAGCCCGTCGACGGCGGCCCGCTCGGCTGCGGTGGGAACTGCGGAGGTGAGGTGGAGGTCCATACCCGTCAGCCCGCTGCCGGTTCGATGGTCACGGCCGTGGCCTTGAACTCGGCGGTGCCGGACTTGGGGTCCCAGGCATCAATGGTCAGGAGGTTCACATCGGCCTCGTCCGGGGAGTGGACGGCCATGAAGGCGAGGCCCTTGCGGAGGTTTCGGTGGAAGTGGACGGGGACCTCGATCTCGCCGCGGCGGGATCTCACCCGGACCGAATCACCCTCGGCCACGCCGAGTGCGGCGCCGTCCTCGGGTGATACCTCGATGATTCCGCCGGTCCGTAAGGGTGACGAGTAGCCGCCCGACTGCACGCCGGTGTTGTAGGAGTCGAGCCGCCGACCGGTGGTCAGCCGGATCGGGAACTCGTCGGTCAACTCGTCGACGGGGGGCACCCACTGCGTCGGGATGATGGGAACGGGGTCCCGGGGCATGGGGTCTTCCCAGAGCCATCCGTGGAGGAACGGAGTCCCGGGGTGATCGATGTCGGGGCATGGCCACTGGATCCCCCCGAGGTGTTCCAGGCGGGGGTACAACATGCCGGTGTGCATCGGCGACAGGTTCCTCAGTTCGTTCCAGATTCCTTCCGCCGTCGGGGATCCCCAGTCGTGCCCCATGCGGCCGGCGAGCAGGGCGAGGATCTCCAGATCGTCCTTCGCCTCACCCGGCGGCTCCAGCGCCTTGCGGACCCGCTGCACACGACGTTCGCTGGAGGTGACGGTGCCGTCGCTCTCCGCCCAGCCGACAGCGGCCGGCAGGACCACATCGGCCATCTCGGCGGTCCGGGTCATGACGATGTCCTGGACGACCAGGAAGTCGAGGCCTTCGAGCAGGCCTCTGATCCGGTGTACATCGGCCTCGGATTCGGCGGGGTTCTCGCCAAGTACGTAGAGCGATCGGATACCACCCTGCTCGATGGCGTCGAACATCTCCGAGAGATGGAGGCCCGGCTCAGGGGGGACGTGGTGGTCCCATACCGCCTCGAATTTGCTGCGGGCCGCATCGTCATCGACGTCCTGGAAGCCTGGGAGCTTGTTGGGCAGTGCCCCCATGTCGCCGCCGCCCTGGACGTTGTTCTGGCCGCGAATCGGGACGAGGCCGGAGCCGTAATGGCCGACGTGGCCCGTGAGGAGCGCAAGGTTGATGAGAGCCAGCACGTTGTCGGTGGCGTTGTGATGCTCTGTGATCCCCAGCGTCCAGCAGATCTGTGCCGTCTCGACCGTGGCCAGGTCGTGGGCGAGGTTGCGGATGACTGCCGCCGGGACACCGGTGACCTGCTCGGCCCGCTGCAGCGTCCACTCATCCACTGCGGCGGCATAGGAGTTGAACCCGGTGGTGGAGTGGGCCAAGAAGGCGTCGTTGGTCAGCCCGGCGGTGATGATCTCGCGGCCTATGGCGTTGGCCAGGGCGATGTCGGTGCCGACGTCGATGCCGAGCCAGACATCGGCCCACTGCGCCGAGGTGGTGCGCCGGGGGTCGATGACGTACATCTTGGCGCCGTTGCGAACACCTTTGAGGAGGTGATGGAAGAAGATCGGGTGCGTCTCGCGGGCGTTCGAGCCCCACAGGACGATCAGGTCCGTGGTTTCGATCTCTTGATAGGAGGACGTGCCGCCCCCCACTCCGAATACCGTCGCCAGACCGGCGACGCTGGGAGCGTGTCAGGTTCGATTGCAGCTGTCGATGTTGTTGCTGCCCATGACGACTCGTGCGAACTTCTGTGCCAGGTAGTTGACCTCGTTGGTCGCCTTGGAACAGCTGAACATGCCATGGGCAGCGCCCCGGTGGGCTGTGAGGCCGACGGCCACGGCTTCGAGCGCCTCGTCCCAGGTGGCCGGTTCGAGGGCGCCGCTGCGCCGCAGGTAGGGGGTGGTCAGCCGTGGTCGGCGTCGTGCGATTTCCATCACCTGCTTTCGGAGCGGACCACACTACCGAGGGCTGCCCGGTTGCGTCGGGGACCGCGAGCGGCTGCCCTCGTGGGGGCGGGTTGCCAGCAATCGCGCTGCAGTTTGTCTGTTTGGGCAGGTCGGGGTGTGGAGGCTGAAGGGCCCGCTGATCGTGGGGGCGGGTGAGATGACGATCGCCGAAGCCCCGGGGGGAGCCGCCGAATCCTGTCGTCTCGGACGGTGGCGGCCAGAGGCTTCAGCCGTTGATGGCGGCGACGATCTTCTTGACCGACAGCATCCCGTACTCGAACACGAACCGTGAGCCGTCGGTCAGGGTCACCACCACCTGCTTCATCATCCCCTTCTTGGCCGGTTCCGCTGTGGCGATGACGCTCCTGGGCAGCACGATCTCGGCCTCGGAGCCGTCCTCGCGGAGGAAGGTCACGGCACCGCCGCTCGCAGCCAGGGTGCCTGCCGCCAATCCGATGTTCTTGGCGACGGTCTTGAAACTCGAGTCGTACATGGCCCGGAATCTCACCTCGTCAACGGTGAGGATCAACTTCCCGGTGAGTCGTCCGCCGTCGTCGGGCAGGTAGTTGATGATCCAGGATCCAAGCGTGTCCGCCATGACTACATCCCTTGCTCGGTGTTGCCTCACCACGGTAGCAACGGGTCCATCTGAGTCGGCAGCCGCTCCCGACAATGACGACGGCCACCACGGCAACGAGGCAATCCCGCAGCTGCCACCGTTACTACTGCGGTCCCGATGGGAGCGCTGCTACCTGTCATTCGGGCTGATTGGGGGGTGCAGAAGGTGCGGGCCGGGACCAGACTGTCGGGTTCGAAGGGTGCACTCGGGTAGGGCAGGAGAGATGACACTCGCCGACCGGGCAGTGGGCCCCTACAAACGTCGAGGGTGCTCCAGGCAGTCGTGTCGCGAGCGTCCCACCACTCCCATCCAGATCAGGACAGCTGTGTAGGGCTACGTGCCTTCCCACCCGGCGATCCGGGCGGACGGCCACCACAGGGCACCGGCCTTGAGCCGGCACGTCAGTGGATGTGAGTGGGCACACTCGAAGCCATCGATCCCGGCACAGTCGTCCGGATGCTCGTCACACCAGGCGTCGCACCACCGGCAGGAGTCGTCCGCGTTCGGGTACGTCGTGCCGGCGGGGTCGTGACGCTCGATGTCGGCGAAATCGAACAACACGCCGCCGCGGTCTGCAATGTGAGTCCGGCTCATGGCATTCCCGGCCGCCAGGTCGGGGCTGCCGCCGTCGGTGTGACCGGTCCCTCTGATCCCGAGGAGCGATCACAGGTCCCCGGGGAGGCACATCATGTGCAGGTAGAAGGCGGCATCCTTGCCTGTGCCCGCAGCATTGACCACGGTGACGTCGATCTGGACGCCGGATTGGGCGGTAGTGATCGTGTCGCCGGCCACCGATTGGGCGGTGTCGAGAGTCGCCTGGTAGATGCAGTCGGTGCCAGTCCGGTCGAAGGTGACCACGTAGACGCCTGCAGAGGATCTACTCGTCGAATTGACCCGGGACCCACGGGTGAGCGTCCCGTTGGACGCCACGGCGGCGATCCACGGGCCGTAGTCGAAAACGGTGACGAGTTCGCTGGAGTCGAGTCCATCGAGCATATCGACGTTGAGGCGTGCCACCTTGCCTGACGAGTTCACCTGCAGCGGGGGCATGCCGTTCTGGGCGACGAGTTCCAGGGGTGTCCCGGTGGAACGGTTGTTGACGATCTTGAGGGATCGGACTCCGCCGGTGCGCATCACGGTGCCCTTGCTCGCCCCGTTCGCCTCTCCGAGTACGAGTGGGGCGCCGGTGGCAGCACCGGCGGGGAGGACCCCGGCGACCAGCAACCCGACCAGCAGTCCGGCCAGCATCCCGGTCAACCCCATTCCGAACATGTCCCAGCGACGTCGCATCTGAATCCCCTCATCCTCTTGGATCGCCGATTCCCACCGCACCCTGTGGGTGGTCGAGCGACAATATACTGCAAACTGCAGTATATTGGTAATGAGGTGTCAACGGGAGAGGACATCGTGCCGGCACTTCGATGCAGGCCCGGACCCAGGGCTGTCGTCGCCAACTGAGGTACGACAGCGCTATGGCCGTCCAATAGAAGGCCCCGATCGCCGTCGCTGCGGATCCGGCGCCGATGGTCCAGGCGAAGAAGTCGGCTGTGTGGCCCGTGAGGACGAACAGTTGGATGCCGGAGAGGAACGTGAGCACGGCGCCGAGGATGAGTGCGAACCGCATCAGGGTGGTGGTCTAGCGATGCGGGGCGGTCACGACGGAGTCGTCGGGGAAATGCTGACGGCCGATTCGCCGTCGGCGAGGAGGCCGATGAGGGCTGCGGTGCGTTCCGTCATACCGAGGTCCTCAGTGGCCGGCCACTGGTCGATCTCGGTGCGGGCGAAGTCGATCCATCGCTCGATGCTGGTGAACATCTCGATCTGGAACGTGGCGAAGAGCACCGAGAGGTGAGTGCGTTGGGGAAATGGGTGGCCATCGTCGAGGTACGACGCCATGAGTTCAGCGATCGCATCGTGCTGTTCGCCGATGTCGGCTTCGAGTTCGTCGAGTGTCCGCCGGAGGTCATCGATCGACCCGTGGTCGGCAAACAGCAGCCGGAGCAGCGCTTCGATCTCGAAACGTGGCGGCCGGGTCCTCGAACCCGTCCACTCCGTGAGCGCCCGGCGGCCCGAGTCGGTGATCTCGTAGACGTTGCTGCTCCGGTTGCCGGTGGCTTCCTGGTGGGTGGTCGCATAGCCGAGTGTGACGAGCTTCTTTGGCTCGGAGTACAGGAGACGCTCTGACTTGGGCCAGGCGTAGCGGAGGCTCCGCTGGGCCTGGTGGGTGAGCTCGTACCCCGTCCAAGGTCGTAGATCCAGAAGGGCGAGGATCGCATACGACGAGGTGGTCATGCTTGGTGCCATGAGTTGACTTTACTGCATAGTGCAGTATATGTTCGCCGCAGACGCGCGAGGCGGGAGATTGCGATGGAGATTGCTGAACACACCACGGCGATTGCACGAGAGGCACGCCTGTTGGCCGAGGCCGCACGGCGTGGCGGACTCGAGGCGGACATCGAGACGTGCCCCGGTTGGGCGATGCGAGACCTGGTCCGCCACCTGAGCGAGATCCACCTGTGGGCTGCCGCCCACGTCAGTCTGCGCGCCACCAAGATGTGGGTCGATGATCTCTCCGATCTGTCGGGGTACTGGCCCGACCTGGCGGTCTTCTGGCCCGAAGACGGAGACTTGGTCGACTGGTATCTGGAGACGAACGCCAACCTGGTGCGGGAACTCGACTCGGCTCCGGCCGATCTCGATGCCATGACCTTCCTGCCCGCACCATCAGCGCGGGCGATGTGGGCACGACGCCAGGCCCATGAGACCGCTGTCCACCGCTTCGACGCCGAGCACGCCACCGGGACGCCGCCGGCGTTCGACCCGGTCTTCGCTGCAGATGGGATCGACGAGATGCTGGCCGCGTTCGCCCCCAGGGGCAGCACGTTTCCGATTCCGGCCACGAAGACGATGGCGGTCTCCCCCACCGACGCCGACCACAGTTGGCTCGTCACGATGGCGCCCGACGGGATCACGACAGTCAGCGACTACGGCCCGGCCGACGTCACTCTGGCCGGGAGCGCCTCGGACATCTACCTGGCTCTGTGGAACCGTGGCGATAGTCCGGATATCGCCATCACCGGCGATCGTGACGTTCTCGAAGCGTGGCACACCGGCCACAGGATTCGCTGGTCGTAGTGGCCGCCACCGAAGAAGACCGGGCGGACCCTGCTGCCCTGATGCGCACGGTGCTGGAGGCGTTCGCCGCCAAGGACATCGATGGGATGCGAGCGATGCTGCACGACGACGTGGTGGACGACTTCGTGGCGATCGGGATCGTGGAGGGGAAGGAGGCCGTCGGGAACTTCTTCTCGGGGTTGTTCGCCGCGCTCCCCGACATGCAACTGACCATCAAGCGCATCACCCGCGGAGACGACGGTGTCGCCATTGGGGAGTGGGCGTATACCGGCACGTTCAGCGGAGGTCGGTTCCAGGGCCTGGAGCCGACCGGCCACCGTGTCGAACTCCGCGGAGTCGACGTGATGGAGTTCGAGAAGGGCCTGCTCCGACGCAACACGATCTACTACGACGGCCTGGGCTTCGCCCGCCAGGTTCGGCTGCTCCCCACGGAGGGCTCCGTCATGGACCGGGCGATGAGGTCCGGCTTCAACGCCCTCTCCAGGGTGAGAGACGGCGTCCGACGGACAATCGAGAGGGTCAGGATGGGGCGGGTCGGGGGTTCCTGAGCCTGGTTCGTGGCTGTCCCGGGTGGCTCATCAGATCGCTTGGCGCTGATCGGTAGCGGCGTCCCGCGCACGACTGTGAAGCAGCGTGTCCTATCGGTGCATGACGTGAGTACCCGTGCCTGCTACCCGGAACGCACCGGGCTCGAACCGTCTCTTCCGGCGATCAGGCCATCGTTCGCAGCCGAAGATCAACGATCGGAGAGGTGGCGCACGATTCTCCGCACCAGGCCCGGGCCTTCATACACCAGGCCGGTGTAGATCTGGACAAGAGCGGCTCCGGCATCCATGCGCCGGGCGGCATCGGCTCCGCTCGAGATGCCTCCGCAGGCCACCACCGGGAGCCGGGTCGATGCCACCACCTTTTGGAGGCGCTCGAGGGCGAGGTCACCGAGTGCCCGGCCGCTCAGCCCACCCTCCAGACCCGCTCCCACGTCGCCGGGACGGGTGGTCGTCGTGTTGCCGACGATGACGCCGTCGGCGCCGCCGCCCTCGATCGCCGCTATCACCGGTCCAGGGTCGCCGATGTCGGGCGACAGCTTCACCAGGATCGGGACGGCCCGGTCGAGGCGGTCCTGCCAGGTATGACGGCGGGCGGACACTGCGGCGAGGAGGGGGCGCAATTCCCCGGCGGTCTCGAGGGTCCGCAGGCCCGTGGTGTTGGGGGAACTGACGTTGACGGCCAGGTAGTCCGCCAGTGGTGCAAACCGATCGACCAGGGTCACGTAGTCGTCGATGCGCTCGGGTGGCGGGGTCGCTGCGTTTGGCCCGATCGACACTCCCAGGACGACCCCGGGCGGGCGGTGCCGTTGCAGGCGGGCGGCGACTGCCTCGGCTCCGAGGCTGGGGAATCCCATCCGGTTGACCAGTGACTCGTGCTCGGGGATCCGGAAGATCCGTGGTGCCGGGTTCCCGGGCTGCGGTCCGGGGGTGACGGTCCCGATCTCGATGTGTCCGAACCCGAGGGCGGCGAGGCTCCGCCAGGCGGAGCCGTCCTTGTCGTACCCGGCGGCCAGACCCAGCGGGTTGGGGAAGTGGAGCCCGAAGGCCTCCACCGGCTCTTCTGTGGCCGCCCGGTCGCGCCATCCGATGACGGGTCGGGCGATCCTCATGGTCCGCAATGCGATGGCGTGGGCGCGCTCGGGTTC